>JALZCF010000614.1 GCA_030863245.1 Chloroflexota bacterium | reverse complement strand
GCACGGTGGCGGCAAATCCCAAGCTGCTGCCGGTGTTGCTTGCGGTGCTTCAAGGGAAAGAGGGGTGAGGCGTATCGATGGCGGGTGGTTTGAGGTAGATGGTAGATGGTAGCTAGGGGATGGACGCTAGTAGTCTCTCTATCTTCAGGAGCTGATTCATGGCTGCTGTAGAATTGATCCAGCTTGCTTCCAATGCCTACTACCTTCCTGGTGCGGTAAACGTGGGTGTGGTGGCGAGTGAGGTGGGAGAGGCGCTACTGCTGGATACGGGGAGTGACAAGAGTTACGGGCGCAATATCCGGAAAGCGGTGGAGGCGGCCGAGTTGCGGCCCGTCGCGATCCTGAACACGCACTCCCACGCGGACCATTATGGGGGCAATGATTACCTTGCGCGCAACCTAGGGTTGCCTGTCTGGGCGCCTGAGTTCGAGGAGGCAATACTCCGTTACCCCTACCTGGAGCCGATGTATCTCTATGGGGGCGCCGCCCCACTAGCCGGGCTACGGAACAAGTGGCTGGAGGCCAAGTCCTCGCCTGTGGACCATGTGTACGAGGTGGAGGAAGGGGAGTTGACGGTAGGACCGTTCGAGGTGATGCGGCACGTGATGAGTGGCCATGCGATGAGGCAGGTTGCCATCGGCGTTGGCTCCGTCTGCTATGCCGCCGATGCCTTCTTTGGGGCTGACGTCCTTGCCAAGTACGAGATTCCTTTCGTTCACGATGTCGCAGGGCAACTGGCATCCCTGGAACAGCTGCTAGAGCTACCCTATGACGTATTCCTCCCCGGTCATGGCGAGCCCACCCGCGATATCCAAGCTGCCGTTGCCTCTAACCAAGCGGCAATCCGTCGTGCTGCTGAGTGGGTTCGTGCCGCCATCCGCGATGCTTACACCACCAGCGACATCGTCCACCACGTCACGGCCCTTCTCGAAGTGCCCCCCGACAACGTCTCCACCTATTTCCTCATGCACTCCTGCGTGCTAGCGTATCTCTCCTACCTGACGAATGAGGGAGAGGTGGAGCCAGTAGTGGAGGATGGGGTGCTGCGGTGGCTGCGCCCCTAGCTTGACATGTTTCTGCAGAAGCCGGCGTCCATCACCATTCTGGGCGTTCCGATCCATAACCTCACCTATGAGGAGGCGTTCGCGCGCATCGATGGGATGATTGCATCTGGCCGCCCCCACCAGATCGTCACAGTGAACCCCGAGTTTCTGGTCATCGCCCGCGAGAACGACCCATTTTATGAGACGTTGGTCAACGCGGATCTGGCATTCGCCGACGGGGTGGGCCTGCAGCTGGCCGCGCTGTTCCAGGGACGTCGCTTTGTCTCGCGCGTCGCAGGCAGCGTGTTGGTCTACCGACTCGCCCCCCTTGCTGCCGAGCGGGGCTGGCGCCTCTTCTTCCTGGGAGCTGGCCCTGGGGTCGCCGCTCAGGCAGCACAAGCGTTGCGTAGACGCTACCCGACGATCCAGATCGACGTCAACGGTGCTGACCCGACACCCGAGGGCACGGCTGGCGCCCTGGCTCACATCCAATCCGTCCGCCCTGACATTCTTCTGGTTGCCTACGGCGCGCCAACACAAGATCTGTGGATCGCCCGTTACGGCGAGACGGCGGGTGTGCCGGTCATGATGGGAATTGGGGGAACCCTGGATTTTCTGGCAGGGGTCGTCCCGCGACCCCCTCCTATATCGCACACGCTAGGCCTGGATTGGCTATACCGTCTGTGGAAGCAGCCATATCGCTGGCGCCGCCAGCTACGCCTCCCCCTCTTCGTACTTCTAGTACTAACCGAGCGCGCGCGAACACTCTTGCGGCACCTAGCACCATCTCGTCTATAATTGCCCGTCTGTAGCCAAGAGAACTACCGACATACCTAATGTGCAACTATTCCGTGAGTTCCCTCTGAACGCGAGCTCCCCAGTTGCGGTGAGTAAGGGCTAAGCAGTGAGTTTCTCAGAGGCAAAATGAAAGTTGCACATTGGGTCTACCGATATGTAAAACGTAAACGAAACATGCAACATGTAACATGCAATAGAATCCAAGGACAGCCCTTCTAGATGTGCGGTATTACAGGAAAGATCTACTTGGAGCCAGAGCGGCGCGTTGAAGCGGAAACGCTGGCCGCGATGTGCGAAACGTTGACCCACCGGGGTCCGGACGACGATGGATGCTACCTAAATGGTAACATTGGCCTGGCCATGCGCCGGCTCGCCGTGATAGACCTTGAGGGGGGCCAGCAGCCGATCTACAACGAAGATCGCACCATCTGGAGCGTCTATAACGGCGAGATCTACAATTTCCAGGAGCTACGCAGCAGCTTAGAGAGCCGGGGACATCGTTTCTACACCCGCACCGACAGCGAGGTGATCGTCCATCTCTATGAGGAGTACGGGGTAGATTTTCCCCGCTACCTCAACGGCATGTTCGCGGTGGCATTGTGGGACGAGCGGGAACGGCGCCTGGTGCTGGCGCGCGACCACCTCGGCATAAAGCCGCTTTTCTATGCTGACCTGCCCGACCGCTTGCTCTTCGCCTCCGAGATGAAATCCATCCGGATGGACTGTCCGTCGCTCCACGTAGATCTGCACGCGCTGAGTCTCTATCTTTCCCTGCTGTACATCCCGGCACCCTATACCATCTACCAGCAGATTCGCAAACTGGAGGCTGGACACACCCTTATTTGGCAGGCTGGACGAACCACTATCCAGCGGTATTGGGATCTGGCAGCCGTGGAACCGATGACCTCGCACGCGTCGACGCCTGAGTTGCAGGAGGAATTGCGCGGCCTCCTTGCAGACTCGATCCGTCGCCAGCTCGTGGCCGACGTGCCGGTCGGCGTCTTTCTCAGTGGTGGGGTGGATTCCAGTGCGATCGTGGCACTTGCTCGTCGGGCAAATCAGGGTCCGCTGCGAACCTTTTCCATCGGCTTCGATGATCCCTCGTACGACGAGACGGGCCACGCACAGCTGGTGGCACAGCAATTCGATACGGATCACACGATGCTCACCGTGCGGCCGGATGCGGCTGATCTGACAGGCAAGTTGGTCGCTCACTTTGACGAACCCTTTGCGGACTCGGCTGCTATCCCGACTTACTACCTCTCGCAACTCGCCCGCCAGCACGTCACGGTCGCGCTGGGCGGTGATGGGGGGGACGAGATATTTGCAGGGTACCTAACCTATCAGGCTGATAAGCTGGCACGGCTCTACAACCGGCTGCCGGGGTTCCTGAGCCGTGGACTTATCCCTACTATGGTAAGCCACTTGCCCGTTTCCGACAGAAAAGTGAGCTTTGACTTCAAAGCACGTCGCTTCGTCGCACACGCGATGTTGGAGCCAGGTCGACGACACTACGCGTGGAAGGCCTTTTTTGGCGAGGCGCTCAAGCAGTCGCTGCTGCTTCCAGAACTGCTGGAATGCCTTAACGGTCACCTGGATGGCTACGGCCCTTATCGGTGCCACTACGAGGCCGTGCCGCACTTGGACGAGCTCACTCGCTTCCAGTACGCCGACACGAAGGTCTACCTGGCCGACGACAACCTGGTCCGCGTGGACCGCATGAGCATGGCGCACTCTTTGGAGGTTCGCGTGCCGCTGCTTGACTATCGCGTGGTGGAGTTTGCCTTCCGCCTACCGGGAGCACTCAAGATGCCCCGACTGCAGCTCAAGCATTTCCTGCGCGAGAGCATGCGCGGCATCCTCCCCGACGAGATCCTCGACCGTCCCAAGCGTGGCTTCAATGTCCCGATGTCCCGCTGGCTCAAGAGCGATCTACGGCCGCAGGTCGATCACTACCTGTCGCCCGAGGTAGTACGATGTCAAGGCTACTTCCGACCAGAAGGCGTTGCACAACTCGTGGCAGCGCACATGGAAGGGCAGACCGATTACAGCCGAAACCTGTGGGCACTCTTGATGTTCAACCTGTGGGTCGAACAAGCAGGGATGCACCGGGCGTGATGAAGGGGCTCTTTACAAAAAGAGTAGGTCAAGTGTAGAATTGGCGGCTGATTGTTGAAAGTAAAGTAGGTAGCACTTGTTGAAAGTAGAGAAGGATACCACGCATTTAAGGACACCATTCATGCGAGATGCGACGAATTCGACCGAAGAGTCCCAGGATATGATGTTCTCGCTCTCGGGTCGCGTTGGCCTCTCCTTTACGGCTGTCGCAGCGTTTGGCGCACTGGTTCTTTTATGGCAGTTGGTAGTCATTCCCATCTCATTCTGGCCTGCGCTCTTGCATGGCACCCATGGATTGTGGATAGGCGCCGTGCTGCTCTTTGCGCACGTGCTCTTCACGTTTACCAGCCAACGGCTCCTGGCCTGCTTCTCTCTATCGCTGGGTTATGCCTGGCCCTACCGGCTAGCCTTTCTCTCCAGTGCAACCGTGGGGGTTGCTCTTTGGCTTTACCAGCAAGTACTGATTACTCCCAGTTCGTCTCCTTGGCAACTGGTGAGCGTACTAATGGGCTGTTTTTTGGGGGGCCTTCTCGCGACGGTAGTGGACGTGGGGCTATGGGAGGATAGTTTCCCGCCAGCTCCCCGTATCCAGGATGAGGTGCGCCGGTACCACCTCAAATGGATCGAGAATCCTCCGCCGGAGCCACGTGCCAAGCGTCTATTCGACCTCATCCTCGCCGGAGTCGGTACGCTCCTCTCGGCGCCCTTTTGGATGTTGAGCGCTTTCTTGATCTGGTTTGAGGATCCCGGTCCCGTCTTCTTTGTGAAGAACTCGGTGGGCAAGGGAGGTATCAACTTCCGCCAGATCAAGTTCCGGAGCATGATCCGTGACGCCGAAGCGAAAACCGGCCCTATCCCTGCCCGTGAGGGGGATGAGCGCACCTTGCTCGTCGGACGTTTCCTGCGCAAGGCCGCTCTGGATGAGTTACCGCAGCTGATCAACATCTTGCGGGGCGAGATGAGCTTCGTCGGACCACGCCCGCTACGTACTGTAGTCATCCACCAGTACCTACAAACACTTCCGCAGTTCGCCGAGCGCCACAAAGTGCGCCCCGGCATCGCTGGGCTCTCGCAGGTCATTGGTGGATACTACCTTACCCCACTGCAGCGTCTGCGCTTCGACCGTATTTACGTGCGCCACCTCAGTATCAGTTTAGACCTCCAGATCTTGCTTCTCGCCCTGTTGATCGTCTTCTGGTTACGATGGGGAAAGGAGCCGCATCCACCTGTGCCGCGCCGGTGGGTAGGATTATGAGCTTTCCGGAAGCCAGGCAGCAACCCAGGAGAGCGAAACGCCACAGCAATACGACGCTCAATACTGAATGTCACCTCTGCGAAGTGCGCTTCGCGAAACGCCGCATGCCCTCTCCTCGAATCCCCAGCCACGCGTAGACACCAACCGCGGCACCCATCACGTGCTGCCTCCTATCTATTGGTATTCGGGTGGGTAC
>JALZCF010000602.1 GCA_030863245.1 Chloroflexota bacterium | reverse complement strand
CCCTGCGGTACGAGCGCCATTCCCATGTTGGCGATCCTGTGGGAGGGAGTATGGGTCACATCTTCCCCTTTAAAGATCACGACTCCCCTACGAGGCGGGACGAATCCAATGATGGTATTGATGGTAGTCGTCTTCCCCGCGCCGTTGCGGCCCAGCAGGCTCACCACCCTACCCGCCTCCAACTCCAGCGACACCCCCTGAAGAATATAGCTGTCGCCGTAGTAGGTATGAATATCTCGAAGTTCCAGCATCAGAGCCGTAGCTCCTCGTCCACACCGAGATAAACATCTTGGACTCGTGGGTCGCCTTTCACCTCTTGCGGCGTCCCATTCGCGATGACCTCGCCATGGTGGAGCACGATGATGTGATCGGCAAGGTTGAATACTACGTCCATATCATGCTCGATGATGAGCACTGTGATCTCCTGTGGCAACTGCGCGATCATTCTGGTCATCGCCGCCGTCTCCGCTGGCGACATGCCTGCCGTCGGCTCGTCCAGCAGCAAGAGCCGTGGCTGGATTGCCAGCGCCAACGTCACCTCCAACAAGCGCTGATCCCCATATGACAGATTTTTCACAATCTCCTCAGCACGCTCATCCAGGTCGAGGCTGGTGAGTAGCTCGCACGTTTCCTGGTGAAGCTCCTCATAGGTCTCAGCTGGCCGGAAAAGATTTGTCGTGATACCCATCCGCTGTTGGACGGCCAACTGCACGTTCTGGTAAACCGTCAGGCCTGGGAACAGATTGTTGCGCTGAAAGGTGCGACCCATGCCCAACTGTGCGCGCTGTGCGGGTGGCTGGAAGGTAACATCCCGTTCCTCCAGAAATACTTTTCCCCTGCTTGGTTTGATCTCGCCGCTGAGCAGGTTGAAGAGCGTGGTTTTCCCGGCACCGTTGGGGCCAATGATTGCTAGTCGCTCCCCCCTATCAACCACGAATGAGACATCGTTGACGGCCAGCAGGCCACCGAAGTTGCGACTGAGGTTCTCAACCTTCAACTGGCTCATCGTTGCTCCGCTCTTGATAGCGACGGATCAAGCCCATGATACCTTTTGGCGCGAACAGCACGAAAAGGATGAGGACCAGGCCCAGGATAGTCTGCCACCGCTCCGTGTAGGTGCTGGCAAAGTTCGGCAGAAGCCGAAGCATGGCAGCACCGAGGATCGGACCTGCCAGGGTGCCAGTTCCGCCGACGATCAACATGATAAGCACCTGCCCCGACGTGGTCCAGTAAAGTGTCTCGGGTGTTGCATGCCAGAAGAAGTGGGTGAGCAGGGCCCCGGCAACCCCAGCAAATGCGCCGCCAATCACGAAGACCGCGACCTTGTAGCGGAAAGTGTTGTACCCCAGGGCAAGCATTCGCTGCTCATTCTCCCGGATCCCTCTTAAGGTCCAGCCAAAAGGACTATCGACGATTCGTCGCATCAACCACCAAGAGAGCAGGAACAGGAGCAGCACGAGATAGTAGTAGCTCTCGCGGGAGGCAAAGGTATAGCTAAGCGCTCCGACACTAATCCTTGGCAAGGGAATGCCGGTTAGGCCATCGGAGCCACCTGTGACAGCAGACCAACGAATGGCAATACTGAAGAGCATCTGTGCGGCGGCCAACGTGATCATCAAGAAATAGATCCCAACGGTCCGCAGCGCAAAGAAGCCGATGATGAGGGCGCCGATGGCAGTACCCAGAAGGACAAGAGGTATCGTTACGAAGAGGTTAGCGGTTAACCCGATGGCGGCGAAAGCCAGGATGTAGGAACCCAGACCGAAGAACGCAGCGTGTCCGAAGGAGGCGAGCCCTGTGTAGCCTAACAAGAGATCCAGACTCATGGCAAAGATGGCAAAGATCAACACCTCGATGCCCAGGCTGAGGTAGTAGCTACGGACCACGAGCGGGTAGACCAGCGCGATGAGCGCTAGCAGGATCCGCCACCAGTTACGTCGTAGCAGCGTTTGTGGGCGGGCGTCGGCTAACCGAGAGGTGATGGTTGCCATTGCCCTAAGTCCCTTTCAAGCCAAACAATCCAGACGGACGCACCAGCAGCACTACTGCCATCACGGCGAAAATCAGAAAGAGGGAGAATTGAGGCAGGAAGGCCTTGCCAAACGTATCTGCCATGCCGATGAGAAGGCTTCCGAAAAAGGCCCCCTTGAGCGTGCCAAGGCCACCGACCACGACGACGACCAGGGTCAAAATCAAGATTTGGAAATCAAGGCCCGGATAGAGGTTGAGAACGGGCGATCCAACAACGCCAGCCAGTGCAGCCAGTGCCGTACCCAGCGCGAAGACACCTGCAAAGACCAACTGAATGTTGATACCCATCGCACTCACCATTTCGGCATCATCGACGCCAGCGCGGATGATGGCTCCAATGCGCGTCCGCTCCAGGAACAACCAGAGCAGGACAGCGAGCAGTAGGCCAAACAGGATCAGCGACAGACGGTACACAGGGAACTGGAGATTGAAGATCGGTATCTGGCCCCGCAAGAGTAGCGGCGGCGGAACGGACTCAACATAGGCACCCCAGTTCCAACGGATCAGATCGGCCGCGATCAAGGCTAACCCAAACGTGAAGAGCACCTGGTCGAGATGGCGATGGCGACCGTACAGGCGGCGCAGGAAGAAGTATTCTATGAGTATCCCCAGGATGCCGACTATCACCGGCGCTATCAACAGGGCCAACCAGAAGTTTCCCAGACCTCGAACCATTGACAGCCCAATATAGCCACCGAGAAGATAGAAGGAGCCGTGTGCTAGGTTAATGACATCCATCTGGCCGAAGATCAAGGATAGGCCAGCCGCCATCACGAACAGGAGCATACTGAAGACAAGCCCATTGAGCAGCTGGAGCAAGAACGTCTCCATCTCGTGTTTCCGTTCCCTTACTTTGCGGAAGATCGGCTCTGCTCTCCGTGAAGCCGCGGAGAGCAGGGCAGCCGATCCTGAGGCTATCGGATCTCCGGATATTCGTCCCTCGAGTTATCACCCGGGTCGGTGATAACACCGAGGTCTTCAATAATTGCGTTGTGTAACTCGCCATCCACCTCTTGCACCTCGCGGAGGTAGATGTGCTGGCTGGGGTTGTGCGAGTTCTCGTCCATCACGAACGGACCACGTGGGCTATCGAAGGTAATACCAGGAATGACTTCGATCATCCCGTCGACGTTAGTGGTATCGCCCTCGACTGCGTTGATCATGTCGACAATCAGGTGAGCGGTATCGTACCCCTGTACGGCAAAGACATTCGCATCTTCGCCGGTTCTCTCCCTGTAGGCGGTTTTGAACGCATCGTTCTCAGGATTATCGAGCACGAAGGACCAGTGCATGCCACTACGTATTCCCATTGCATGCTCGCCCTGAGCAGGCAATACGTCCTCCTCGACCATGAAACCGGAAGACATCAATGGGATGTTACCGGCCAGGCCAAAGTCACCGTAGGCCTGTACAAAGGTAACCGCGGCACTGCCGCTGTAGAAGGAGTACACGAGATCCGGCTCCGCATTGGCGATTTCCGCCATGAATGGTGCCGGATCACCCATATTCGGGAACGGTGTGCGCTGCACGGCGATCACCTCACCACCGGCTTCCATGAAACTATCCGAAAACGATGTGATGGTGTCCTCGCCAGCGGCATAATCAGGCACGCTGATAAAAGCCCGCGTGCCCACATTCTCTGCGGCCCAGGCGCCCACAGGCCAATTCGGTTGCCAGTTGGTGAAAGAGGTGCGCCAGATGTAAGGAGACCTTTGGTCGCGGCTGATAGGGTTCGCACCCGCGTTAGCAACGATCAGGAGCTTTCTCATCGAATCGAAGTAGTCACGTAGACCCATCAACACACCGGAGCTCACGATACCAGCTACCAAGTCGACCTCATCCTGCTCGACCAACTTGCGTGCCTTCTGCTGGGCCACATCCGGCTGGATCTCGGTGTCCTCCGTGATCACCTCGATCTGACGACCGCCAGCCTCGTTGCCAACCTCATCGAAGTATAGTCTCATTCCTTCGGTGATGCTCTCGCCAAGCACTGCATAGATATCTGAATAGGGGAGTAGGATACCAATTCTCAGAGGCCCACCACTCGCGCCGGGCCGCGCGAATGGCCCGCATGCGCTCAACAGCGGTGAAGCCGCAACGAGTCCTGCTGCAGCACCAGCACCCTTGATCAGCTGGCGACGCGTCAGACGAACGGTTTTGCCTTCAGCCATTTCTCCTCCTTGAGAAGGTTACAAAAGTAGAGCTATGATGCCACGATAGGATGTATGGAACGCTAGAGGGTGTTAGACTCACTATAAGAGGTAATCAATTCCCTGTCAATATCCGTTTGCCGTGGAAGACATCGTTTTCGTCCGAGAAAACGTGATAGCGAGGAGCGTTGAGCGAAAACAGGTGAAAAAGCTTGTTGACATGGGCCGGTTCCTGCCATAGAATGATGTATAGGATATAGCGAAAGCTGTTCGCTGTAACGAACAGAGATTGAGAGCGATGGAAATCTCACAAGTAGAGGAACAGGCCATCCCGGAAAACTTGGTGCCCGCGGTAGAGCGGGCTGCTCGAATCTTGCTCACATTCGAGGAGGGTAGTGAGTCGTATGGTATCTCGGAACTTAGTCGATGTCTCGAGATCAACAAGAGTACCGTCTACGATATTCTCAACACATTAACGTACTATGGCTTCTTGGAGCGCGATGAGAAGACAAAGAAGTACCGACTTGGCCCCACCCTGCTTTTGTTAGGGAACCGCGTTGGCGCTCAGCTCACGGTACGAGAGGTCGCCCGGCCTTACCTTCGTGAGCTGGCTACGGAGTTGAACCAAACGGTTATTCTAGGTCAGTTGACGACCGAGAATGATGTTCTTACGGTAGACGCTGTCGTGCCCGAGGTGGCGGTAGCGATCTCTACCACGGTTGGCCGACGCCTGCCCCATTCCGCTGGCGCCCTAGGAAAGATATTCCACGCCGCACTTTCCCCAGAAGCGTTCGAGCAGCTTCTGGGCACTCAAGGATTGCATCCCTTTACCGAGCGCACCATTATCGTGCCGGAGGTCTATCGGACTGAACTTGAATCCGTACGGCAGAACGGCTATGCCGTAGATGATGAGGAGTACCTGCACGGCGTTCGGGCCGTGGCCGCCCCGATTGTCGACCACGATGGACAGGTAGATGCTGCGCTCTGTGTGGTTGGCTTCAGCTCGCATCTGACGCGGGCGGAGATGCAAGAACTCACGCAACGTGTCCCTTCAGTGGCGAGAGAGATCTCGTACGCGCTTGGGGCGCGAGAGTATCCTTCATGGGATGGCGTGCGGCAGGTGGTTGTCTAGCGGAGAGGCAGTGAGATAGGGTGGCATGATGAAGCAGTTGATTTCCTTGCGAGTGAATGGCGAGTTGGTGGAGACTTACGTGCCAGTCCACAAAACGCTGCTTGAGGTGTTGCGCGAGGATATTGGACTCACGGGTACCAAGCATGGATGTGAGGTGGGCGAGTGCGGCATGTGCACGGTGCTCGTAGATGGAGAACCCGTTCTGTCCTGTCTCGTGCTTCCGCTCGAGGTGCAAGGTCGGGATATTCGCACCGTGGAAGGGATGGCCCAGGAGGGGCTTCCTCATCCACTGCAACGGAGTTTTGCGGAGTTGAACGCGGCCCAGTGCGGGTATTGCACCCCCGCGATGCTCATGACGGCGAAAGCCTTGCTGGAGCGCAATCCGCAGCCAACACGGGATGAGGTATGTGAGGCGCTTGCCGGCGTGTTGTGTCGCTGCACCGGCTACGTGAAGATCATCTATGCGGTCCATTTGGCGGGCGAGCGGATGGAGGG
>JALZCF010000600.1 GCA_030863245.1 Chloroflexota bacterium | reverse complement strand
GCAGATGATCGAACAGGGTGCGGGCGGGGCGATCGTCAATATTGCCTCGATCGAGGCGGAACGCCCCGCACCCCTGCACGCGCACTATAATGCAGCCAAGGGCGGCGTGCTGATGTACACCCGCTCGGCAGCACTGGAGTTGGGCCCGCATGGCATCCGGGTCAACGCTGTCTCGCCTGGCCTGATCTGGCGCGAGGGGATCGAGGAGCAGTGGCCGGAGGGCGTGGCGCGCTGGCGGGAGGCCGCTCCTCTCACGCGATTGGGAAGGCCGGAGGATGTGGCCGATGCCTGTCTCTTCCTGGCTTCGCCGGCTGCCCGTTGGATCAGCGGCACCAACCTGGTGGTGGATGGTGGCGTCCTGGTCAGACCTGCCTTTTAGCCTGGTTGGGGGAGAGATGCTGCTCAAAGATAAAGTCGTCTTTGTGACGGGTGCAGGGCAGGGCATGGGACGCGGGATAGCACAGGCAGTGGCCGAGGAAGGTGCCGCTGTAGCGATAAGCGACCTCGCGCTGGAGCCAGTTCAGGAGACCGCCGCACGGATAGAAGAACAATGCGGCTCGCGCACCTTGCCCCTGGTAGCCGACGTGACCGATCGCGAGAGGATGGCCCAGGCAATTTCCACAACGGTCGAAAGGTTAGGGCCCCTGTATGGCTTTGTCAACAATGCGGGGGTGGTTCAGATGGCTCCCGCTCTCCAGAGCTCCGATGAGGAGTGGAGGTTTCACTTCGACGTCAACGTTCGCGGGCTCTTTCTCTGCTGTCAACTTGCGGCCGAACAGATGATTGGCCAGGGGCGCGGAGGGGCTATCGTCAACATAGCCTCCAATGCGGGGAAGGTCGGCTACCCCAATATGGCTGCCTACAATGCCAGCAAGGCAGCGGTGATCAACCTGACCCGCAATCTTTCCGCTGAGTGGGCGCAGTACAACATCAACGTGAACGCGGTCTGCCCGGGCGGCGTCGACACCCCCATGCTCTTCGAGGCGGCCAAATGGGTGGCCGACCGGATAGGCGCGGACCCGCAGGCGCTCCATGGAACGATGAAGCCCCACCAGATGGCACGGCACATCCGGCCAATCGAGGTTGGTCGTATTGTTGCCTTCCTGCTGTCCGAGCGGGCACAGATCATTCGCGGTCAATCGATCAATGTGGATGGGGGCGACACACCGTACTAGAGCATGTTGGCATTCGTGAGGTGTGGAAGAGCACCCGTTTAGCCAGATGTGTCAACAGCCCTGGAAAGGAAAAAAGAGCGATGCAAGCTGTCGATCTGCTGATCCTGCATGGGCTGGTCGTGACAATGGACGCCCAGGATACCGTGCTGGAAGATGGTGCCCTTGCTATCTCCGGTTCCAAGATCGTCGCCGTTGGCCGATCTAGCGCGCTGCGTTCCCAATATAGCGCCTCGTCGACCATCGATGCCTCGCAGCACGTTGTGATGCCCGGCCTGATCAATGCCCACACGCACCTGGCCGATATCCTCTTCCGTGGGTTGGTGGAAGATCTTTCCTTGGAGGAGTGGTTGGCGCGTCTATGGGTGGCAGAGAAAGCGTTCGTGCGGCCGGATACCGTTCGGCTGGGTGCTCGCCTGGCGTTTGCCGAGATGATCCGGAGCGGTACCACCACCGCCCTCGATATGTTCTGGTATCCCGAGGTCTCGGTCGACGAGGCACGCCAGGTTGGCTTTCGCCTGATGACAGGGCCCATCTATATCGATGTGGATGGCCCCGACCAAGTTCCCCTGCGTGAGCGCACCGCCCGTGGCCGAGAGTTGCTGCAGGAGATGGCGGGCGACCCGCTGGTGGTCCCCTGCGTGCTGCCCCATAGCACCTACACCATCACGCCCGCCGTGCTAAAAGAGGCCAAGCAGCTGGCAGATGAATTCGGTGTCTTCCTGAGTACACACGTCTCGGAGACCGTAGCCGAGGTAGCGACCGTACGCGCGCGCTACGGTCGGAGCCCGCTTTTGCACTTGGAGGCGCTCGGACTCCTCGACGACCGGGCCGTGCTGGCTCACTGTGTTCACCTCGCGGACGAGGAGATCGAACTGCTGGCTCGATGGGGCTCCACCGTCGCTCACTGCCCGCTTTCCAATCTAAAGCTGGGGTCGGGGATCGCTCCCATTCGCCGGATGCGACAGGAGCGCGTTCCCGTGACAGTGGGGACCGATGGCCCGGTCAGCAGCAACGACCTCGACATGTGGACAGCTATCCGCGTGGCAGCAAGCCTACACAAAGGCTTCCACCAGGATCCCACCCTCCTTCCGGCCCGTGAGGTTGTCCGAATGGTCACCTGTGACGCCGCGGCAGCCCTAGGACTCGCCGAACGGATCGGATCCATCGCGGCCGGCAAGGATGCCGATCTTATCCTCCTTCACCTCGACCGTCCACACCTGGTTCCGATGTATGACCTGTACGCCCAACTGGTCTACACCGTCGGGCGCAGTGACGTATCTACCACGATTATCCATGGTCGCGTGGTGATGCGGGATCGACAGTTAGCAACCATTGACGAAGAAAGAGCCATGGCCGACGTACGTCAACTCGCAGAAGAGGTCGTGCCCGATGGAAAATGGAAAACGGGAAATGGGGAACGGGAAACGGCAAGCTAGCCCCCAAACAAGGATGGAGGGTGGGGGATGGTTCATGTGCGGCGGGAGATAAGTAATACTTTTCGCCCAATCGCGAGGCAGGGTTGTTGTTCGTCTAGTTGTTACCACGTCAATGAACCATTCTCTTTCTACAGGCTTATCGGGCGTACCTGACGCAAGTTGAGTTTACCTGCACGCCTCCGGGGCGGTCGAGCTCGGTTCCTCCTGGCGTTGGAATGGCATTGTAATAAGCATTGACAAACGACCTATTTTACTGGGTTAATGGAGTGTATGAGACGTTGTGGTAGGCGTAGCGCTAACCGCTACGCGAAGGCCGGCCCGCACCCACTAGGACCTCCCACGCCCTCTACTCTCCCACACGACGCGCCACCTTCTCCGATCGTTCACAGGACTGAATGTATGAGGCGGGGATAGGTTATTCCTAAACGAAGCGGTGAAGCCGACATTCCGCACCCCGCGTGCTCGTTTCAGGAATAAAGGGCGACATAGGGCGGTCCAAGGAGCCCCAGTAGGGAGCGATGGGTGTCCTTCAAGTTAAGAATGAGTTGTTGACCCGTGGGCAAGGAGAGCAGATGGATGCCCACGAAGTAGTGAAAGACCCAGCGCGTGGTGGGGGATTGGGTGGGGCGTCCTTTCTGATCGGGAAAGGTCTGCTGCTGCGCCTGCAGCTGGCTGCGAATCCGAAACTGCAGCGCGGCGTAGACCAGTAAACAGAGGGTCATCACCATCATCAGGGCCATGATGCGCTCTGGCAACTTGAGAAAGAGGGCCGAGGCCAAGAAGAGCGGGTCTTTGAGAAAGCGGAAGCCGCCCTCCGTGTGGCCTTGCCCTTTATAGCCGTCGAGCACGGCTGCGGGCGGTAAGGCCGCCTCGTCCAGCTGATTGGTGGCCAACACAAAACAGCTGTGCTGATCGAGCAGCCGCGACAGGTGGTGGCGCGGTATCAGCACGGCCCCGCGAATCTGGTAACTCGTACGGATCGGCACGGCAGCGGTAGCCGGTCGCCCACGCGTGGCATAATGCGATACTTCGACTAGGGTCGTGTCGGACAGCTGGCTGAGCTCCAACTGCGCTTCGAAGGCCGCCAGCGCCGCCGCCGCCTCCGCGCGACAGGCGAAGTGCTGGCGTGTGAGGCGCTCAAAGGCCTTCGCCTCGCGCGTGGTCAGGCGTAGCAGCTGCTTGTGCACCGTCTTATGCGCCCGCTGCTGGGCGGCCTGCGAGTGAAGGACCAGCCAGCGCTGCTTGACGGCGCCATAGATGGCGCCCACTTCTTGATAGCGATAGTCGTCATCGAGGGGCGTTAGCTGTGTGACTTCGACTTGGGCCAGCAGCCGTTTGACGTCACTGAGGGTGGCCGGCACGCGGCTGATCCACAAGCAATCGCGGGCAGCAAGCTCGCGCAGGGTGGCTTCGGTGTAAAGCGCGCTATCGGCCACGAAGTAGCTGGGGGCATGGTCGAGTTGCAGTTGGGCGACGTGCGTTTGCACCACGCGTCGGAAGTCGCTTTTGTCTTCGCTGTTGCCGCTAAGGGGCTCCATCAAGAGCGGAATGCCGGCCTGCTGCTCACAGATCAAATCGAGCACGACTTGGTTGAGGTCGGGCCGATGGTCGCGACTGTAGCCGCGCGTGATATGGATCACCCCCTCCTCGGGGGGCTCGTCGCTATTGTAGCGCCCGTCGACATGGAAGCTGCTGCTATCGAGATGCACATACTGCACGTCGAGGCCGAGCCGTTGCGCGGCCTGATGCGCCACCTGGCGATACAGCTCCGTCACATCGTGTTGGTAGAGACTGTCCAACGCGCGGCCCAGCACATCATCATTCAGCTGCGCCGCTTCGATACCCGGCCCAACCAAGCGCTCGACGGGCTTGTTGGCGAAGAAGTGGGGCACCAGGTACAGCCGTTGGTTGATGAAGCCCAGCCCGTTGAGTACCATCGCCTTGACCGCTTGGCCGACCGATACCTTGCGATTATCATGATCTTGCACAATCACCTGATCGAGTATTTCACCGATGCCCAATTCATCATACATGCCCGCCACCAACCCCAAATGGTCCAGCACCTCACTCTGATACGCGTCGCTCATC
>JALZCF010000598.1 GCA_030863245.1 Chloroflexota bacterium | reverse complement strand
ATACCCCACAGCCCTACCCATTCGACAGTGCCGACGAGCTGCTGGAGCTGTGTGAGACCCACGATCTGTCTATCAGCGACCTGATGATGGAGAATGAGAAGGTCTGGCGATCGGAGGAGGAGATACGGGCCGGGTTGCTGCGCATCTGGGATGTGATGCAGGAGTGCGTGCAACGTGGGCTTCAAAACGAGGGGGTCCTTCCAGGAGTACTGAACGTCAGACGGCGTGCACCGGAACTGTATCGAAAGCTGACGAACGAATCGGAAGGGGCGAGGCCGGACCCACTCGATGTGATGGATTGGGTGAGTCTGTATGCGATGGCGGTCAACGAGGAGAACGCGGCAGGTGGCCGCGTGGTGACAGCGCCGACGAATGGGGCGGCCGGGATTATTCCCGCTGTGCTCCATTACTGGGCTCGTTTTGGCTCTGATACAGTGGGGGAGGAGCTGGAGGACGAGGTGGTGCGCTTCCTCCTCGCAGCGGGGGCTATCGGCATTCTGTACAAGAAGAATGCATCCATCTCCGGGGCGGATGTCGGGTGCCAGGGGGAGGTTGGCGTGGCCTGCTCGATGGCGGCCGGTGGACTGGCCGAGGTGCGCGGCGGCACACCGCAGCAGGTGGAGAATGCGGCGGAGATCGGCATGGAGCACAATTTAGGGCTGACCTGTGACCCCGTCGGCGGATTGGTACAGATCCCATGTATCGAGCGCAATGCGATGGGGGCCGTGAAGGCGATCAATGCCGCACGCATCGCCTTGCGGGGAACCGGCGAACATTACGTGTCACTGGATAAGGTGATCAAGACGATGCGTGAGACAGGGGCAGATATGAAAACGAAATACAAGGAGACCTCGCGTGGCGGCCTAGCGGTGAATGTGATCGAGTGTTGAAGCCTTCCTACCGGCCCGCATACCCGGTTGCTCTCACTTCGTGGTCCATAACGTCGAGGTAGTGATCTCGTCGATCGAAGCGATCGTCGAAGGGCTGGACCGCACCCGGCGCAACATCGAAACCGTCCACCCCCGAGCCGCCGCAATCGACAATCGTTCCATCCTCATCGTAGAGAGAGATACCGTACTGGGCATCGAGCGCGGAACGGTCATGGGTGTTATGAAGCCCCCCCAAGACACGGTATGTCGTTGGCTCCGGAGTCGAACCCTGCACACCGACTGGATTCAGGGACAACAACGGCCCCTGGGCCAAGCGGAAGTGCGGCCCCTCAAAGAGATAGGACCCTACCTCTGGCGCCTGCTGGTAGGTAGTGGTGAGAAGGAAGCATCCGGTGGTATCGGGAAGGAGGTATGATGGGTAGACCGCCCCATGAGCCGTGGCGCGGAAATTACCACGTGCATCAAAAATGAGTGCTGATATCTCCACCCGATCGACCGGTTGGTCCGAATCGTTTCGAATCTCCCCGACAAACACCCATTGGTCGATACCCCCATGTCGCCAACGATAGTAGGAGTGGTTTGGCAACACGTGGACCTCGTCGGAGGCCAGCGGCGTCGGGGTCGGCGGGACGGCTACCACAGGAAGATAGAACGAGTTATTCCCCGCGCCCCACACCATTGTCACGAGCGAGAGAAATAACCCGAATAACATCCCCACAGAGACTTTATGCTTTACCATACGCTTCTGCAGCACATCCTTTCAAGCTTCATGGAACAGTTGTATCACCAAATAGCGACAGGGCCGCTTCCAGTCCTGTCAGCATATCGGTGGTTGATGGATAGCGGTCGCCTTCCGTACGGCAACGAGTATCGATGGCAGCGCGAATCGAATGCCTCACCTCTGTCCAACCAGCCTGTGAGCTGTCGGGCCAGGCGTAAACCAGTGTAGCGCAGGAGTCATCCGGGTGAAGACCTCCATGGATGCCACACAGGTTGTCCCCGAAGTAATAGCCGTCGGCATAATTACTAATGAGGAGGAGGTCGCCGCTGAAGGTACCTGCCAGATTATTCAAGCGGTTCACGGGGTCAACGTACAGATCCGCCGGTTGCTTGGCAAACCATTCTTCTAACGAGACCACCTCTCCGCTGGGTGTAAGCGCCTCGTAGCATCCTTCCCAACCATCCCGCTCTACATTACGCAAGAGGACGCCTGCCAGCGCACCGCGCATTTCGGGTGCGAGTTTGCCGGTATGATGTGCATCCCAGAAAGCACGTCCGACAGGCAAGACATCCTGATCAAAATCGGGCGGGTCGCTCCAACGACCTGTCTGATTGTGGAGGTACACGTCGGCCAGTCCGCCATTTAGGGTTAGCACGGCATCGCAGTCCGGATCCTCGCCCGGGTAGTCATGGACGTCGAGACCGAGCGCATCAAAGAAATGTCCCATTTCCCGATCGAAGGGAAATCCCAAGTGGAGTCCGTACCGATCTTCGTCGGGCACGGCGATCTGGCCGTGGTCAGAGAAGAGCACGACAAATGGGGCGCGGGAGGGCGCCGCGGCACGAATTGCACGCCATAGTTCTCCAACCATCGGGTCGACGTGCTTGACTAGGTAGTCATGTTGGGCATGCGGGCTGTACTTGTGAGAGTGGTGATCGAGGCCCAAGAAGTACATCGTAAGGCCATGTCCCTCAGGGAGGCCTTCCGCTTCTAGATGCTCCAAAAGCTTATCAAGGACGTGGCGGTCATAGTCCTGAGGGTCCAGCCCAAACAAGCGGCCTCCTTTCGTGAGGCGCCCCAGCTTGAGGACGGAGGGCGGGAGCCAAGTGGTGGCTCCCTGAGCATACATGTTCCCGGCGACGACGAACCCCCTACCTCTTTTCGCCATCCTTTCATAGAAGGTTGGCACGTGTAGTCGCTCAGAGGCCAAGCCGTGTGTGAACACGCGTACGGCATCGTCTACTGCCAGGGTGTCGCCAACATCAAATGCGTAGTGACGCGGTTCTCCCTCGCTCGTCGTGCCAAAGCGATCGAAGAATTGACTGCCCGGGATACCATGCTCTCTGGGGTGGGACCCCGTGAAGAGACAGGCCTGGGAGCAGAAGGTAATACTGGGTGCCGGCGCCAAAACGGGGATCTGGCTCCCTCGTTCCATCCCTTGTCCTCCGAGCAAGGGGGCGATGTGAGGCAGATTCCCTGATTCGAGTGCTGCGAGGAACACGTCAGGGCGTAGGCCATCGATGTCTAGGAGTAATATGGGATCGGGTGGCCAACCCTCTATCTCCACGGGATCAATCAACCTCCTCAGCGCGCTAGTTTGGAACAAGGATACTATGATCGTTCAAATGTACCAAGGTGCATGCGATCGGCCTGATTGAGCGTTGAATTGGCTACGCCATGAACGGCTTCACACGTGGCCATAGGTGGATCGCGAAGGCGGCGCCGGCGAGGGCAACTAGCAGGCCACTTACGCGTGGTGACCACAGCCATCCCAGTCGTGAGGTAAGGGCGAGGAGGGTGCTCACGTTGAGGAGAAGAAAGCTGGCCCAGGCGAGACCCTCCCGCCCACGTCGTTGCGCCACGCGCTCGTGCTCGTTGCGGTAGGTGAAGCGGGGCAGGATCCAGTAGGCGACACCTAGGGCCAACTGAATCATCCAGCCGACGAGCACGAGATGAATGTGGAACGGTAGCCAGCCCCATGCGGCAGGTAGGCCACCTGGCCCCTTCTGCCAGAGGATCGCCGAGCCGAGCAGGATGCCCAGCGCGAGGTGGAGAAAGGAGGAGCGGATCATCCACACCGACAGCCGTGGCATTGGCTACTTTCCTTTCACGCGCGGCCAGCTCACCCAAATAAAGGCCCAGCCTGCTGCGAGTTGCAGCAGCGCGGAAGCGCCGAGACCCCACGCAGCCAGGGGGTTAGGTGTAAGTGCCTGCCACGGCTCGGTGAGGAGACGCAAGAGCAACCCAGCGTTGAGGGCGGCGAAGCTGAACCAAGCCAAACGTTCGTTACCTCGCGGCTCCTCACGCGTGATCTTGGGAAACATCCAGAAAATGACGCCAAAGATCAATTGTGTTGCCCAACCAACTATCAGCAGGTGGTAGTAGGTCGGACGCAACGCGGCCACCCAGCGGGACAGGCCCAACGGAGCGGTTCCGTTCAAAAGTAGGAGTGCGCCAACGAGCAGCGAGGCGACAAAGTACAGGAAGGCACTCTTGATGAAGAGACGGGTTAAAGGTGGCACGGCAGCAATACAGCCCTTCTAGGCAGCCTCGTTACGTTGCTCCTTGAAGACGACGAGGAAGGGTAGGGCAATTGCCTCTGTCGGGCAAACATCCTCGCAGAGGGTACAGTACGTGCAGGCCTCTGGGTCTGCCAGCGTCGCTTTTCCGTTGCGGGTCTCCAGCGCACCGACAGGGCAGCGCGCCACGCAGTCGCCGCACCCTATGCAACGATACTGGTGAATAATCAGTAGGGGAAGTGATGCATTCATCGATCGCTCCGTTTCAAAATCTCAGCTTTTATATCCAGTATAGGGAAGCGAGATAGAAACGTCTGCGACCTAAGTCGCAAAGTGGGGAAATGAGTCGTTACGCACTACAGACCTGCAGCGGTCCGTTCCATGGCCTCGCGGTCGAGGATGACGATCTGATGGCGGTCAAACTCGATCAGATCGTCGGCAGCAAATTGGCGCAGGATACGGCCCACCACCTCGCGCGCGGTTCCGAGCTGGGCAGCCATCTCCTGCTGCGTCATCCACCGTTGACGGGGTAGGGTAAGCTCATCCGAGGCTGCACTGAGGGCGGCCTGCTCCAAGAGCAGGCGAGCGAGGCGGGTGGCGACGCTGTGGAAGGCAAGCTCTTCCACCTTGCCGACGAGAAAGCGCGTGCGCGCGGCTAGAAACTCGACGAGCGCGTGGGCAAGCGCCGGGTATTGCGCCATCAAATCCATCAACCGGTCACGATCTAGATGGTACAGCACACTGTTTTCCAAGGCGAGGGCGTTAGCCGGGTTGGGTCCACCGTCTAGAGTGGAGACGTCGTTGAAGGTGTTGCCCGGCCCTAGTAGGTGTAGACCCTGCTCCTTGCCCTCTGGCGAGATTTTGAAGATGCGCACCTGCCCTGTAGCAATCGCGTAGAGCCCTGCCGTTGGCTCCCCTTCCAGGAAAATCATCACGCCCGCCTCGACAGTACGACGGCCCCATGTGCGAATCACGGCTTCCTGCACTCCCACTGGTAACCTAGCGAAGTAGGGGATGCGATTGACCAGCTGCTCCGGCGAGAGTTCGTTGTTCATAGTCGCGATGGTAGCCGAGCCAGAAGCACACGTCAACCAAAAAAACAAGGAGCCTGCCTTGCAGGCTCCTTGTTTGAATCGATATCTATGAGTCTTGGTTGAGGCAGGAGGATTATTTCTTACAGGGCCAGACCTGCATGATGCACGCGGTACTGGGCAAAGATAGCCCATCCCAGAAGCAGTGCCACGGTGCCCACGAGGCTAAGCAAGAGGAAGACGAGCGGGTGACGACGGGTCGATTTTGCCGTATCAGACATGAGAGTAACTCCTTGAGCGTAACAGAGTGCCGATTAGAAAGGTAAAAAGGAGAGCCGCACTGAATTGAACTGCTCCCCCAAGGAGCAATGTCTCTTGCCCCAGCGGCATACCGACGTGCCTTCCAAGCCAGCCGGTTGCTACCAGCGCGACGCCGAGAATAGCCATCCAGGATTGCAGCTCTGCCAACTTGGGTTGGGGTAGAGGTTGGCCCGTGAAGCGCGGCAGCATGTGGAACGCCATCCCGTAGATAAGCAACGTAACCCAACCCCACAGATTCAACTCAGCGTGAAGCGGTCGCCACAGGGCACCCAACGAGCGATCTACCGCGAATGCCACGCCGAGCGCGATGCCAAGAGCCAGGAAGAGAAGCGCCGACCGGACGAGACGAACGGTCAGTGCATTCATCGGTAGGACTCCTTCAGTTGGGGGGTAGAGATGGGGGAGGGTAGGGCTGGATGGGCCGTACCGTGGGCCATATCGTCCACGCGAACAGCCCTACTGCCAGCGCCACCAGCACGCTCCCTATCGCGAAGAGAGGCGTCCAGCCAAGGCCGAGAGCGGGTATCATAACAGTTAGCGCGACAAAGTGGCAATGTAGCTGTAGCCGTGCCCATCCTACACCGCGCAAGCTCCTTCCACTGAAACGGGGTAGGACGTGGTAGGCCACTCCCACGATCATCAACATGATCCAACCAACTGCTGCCAGGTGCTCGGCGGCCAGCAACCAACCCCCGCCGACCCAACCGAGGCGGAGTAACAGCAGCAGGAGTAGGGCAAGCGGCAAACAGAGCGCCGCCACCCGGGTAGCCTGTACCCCGAGCCGGTCCACTCGCTCCTGCCCCGCGATCGGCGACACCGGATGGCGGTGTGCACGCTGCAGCCCACGCAGGAAGAGCAGCATCGTGTTGGCGACAAAGAGTAGGGCGGCTACGAGTTGCAGGAGCAGGCCCGCCGCGATGCCACCGCGCCCGCCCAGTAGCAGTGCAACGGTGCTCACAGTTACACCCGTTGTGAAGGTGGCTAGATGCCACCAGATCAACGCCGGATAGGGAAAGTCGCGTGCAGCGAAAACCGGCATGGTGTGATAGCTCACGGCAAAGATCATACCCGTGATCCAGCCGAAAAGCATGACGTGCACGAGAGGAGACCAGGCCGGGCCATAGCCAGCGAGAACCAGTAGGTGCAGTGATGCGGCTCCCACCAGCGCGACGAGGCTGACCGCGAAGAAAGCCCGCGTACTGCTACTCATCCTGCCCGTCTTACCTTCCGCAGCGCGGCAAGGACCGTCTCCAGGTTCAACCCATGATGGGCCACCGCACTCTGGAGCGGCAGGGAACCGCCACAACAAGTATCGAGGCCAAAGCGCTGCAACACAGGCAACGTTTCTGGCACAAGAGTCACGATCTCGTTCAGACTCTGCGTGGGTACGATCTCTACATGCGTTTTCTGGGATTGCGTCATCGATCTCTCCTTCATTGTGTACCACAGTTGCAGATAGCATAGCCGAAGCGGGTCGACTGTTCTGGGACCTACGTCTCATAGGAGCTGTTGTATATTGCATATTGCATGTTGCATATTACGTAGGGCGTACTTCTCTGTTTGCCCTGTTCAACAGAGGATCTTTGGTCCAGTCCCAGAGCACCGTTCCAGGAATCAATCCCAATCTCTAGTCTCCAGTCTCCAGTCTCAATTCCGCACTCCGCACTCCGCATTCCGCAATTCTCCTAAATGCGACCCGGGTCGCAGATACGTTGCTGCGTGTGCGCTATGCTAAGGATGGGTCGGGATCGGCCTGACCCGCGCAAAACAAAAGGAGGTCTACATGCCCTATATAATTGCTGAGCCTTGCATCGATGTAAAAGACGCGGCGTGCGTGGAGGTGTGCCCGGTGGATTGCATCTACGAGGGACCGGATCAATTCTACATCCACCCTGACGAGTGTATCGACTGTGGTGCTTGTGTGCCTGAGTGTCCTGTCGAGGCAATCTTCGAGGATGTCGAAACACCGGAGCAATGGCATTCCTACATCCAGAAGAACGCTGACTTCTTCGAGTAGGGAACTACCAGGGAAAGAGCAGGTCGAGCTTAGCCTCGGCCTGCTCGCTTATCGAAGCGGAACGACAAGGAGGCCAACTGAGCAAGGTGAACGTCGATAGGCCTTCAACTTCCTGGTGGTTACCCAATTCGCTCCGATGCGTCCCGCAGGTCAGCGAGCGTGTTGATGTTGCGGCGCCAACCACGGAAGGGAATGGCCTGGAATTGGTAGCCCTGCTCGATTAGCCACGAGACGACATCCTCCATTTCGTATTCTCCGGTACGCGCGCGTGAGACAGCGTCACATGCTTGAAAGGCGGCCTCCGGCAGGATCATCATCCCAGCAACTCGGAGACCCATGCCAGGCTGAAATGGAGCTTTGGTAAGCGCCAAAATAGCATCCTGCTCGACTTCCACGATGCCGACCGGGTCGTGCGAGCCCTCATCTGCCTGCTCGACCAGGATGGCACCATCC
>JALZCF010000590.1 GCA_030863245.1 Chloroflexota bacterium | reverse complement strand
CACGACCTCACCGCGCCCGACGGTCTCCTCGGGGGTGGGCTCCCCTCCTACAATCTGTATCCGACCCGGGATGGCTGGATCGCGCTCGCCGCCCTGGAGCTACACTTCTGGTACCGGCTCCAGAAGGAACTGGAGCTCGATAATCCCACCTACAGTGAACTCGCCGCCGTATTCAACTCCCGTACTGCGCGAGAATGGGAAGCCTGGGCTGTAGAACGAGACCTACCATTAAGGATGGTCCAGCCCTCTCATTGAGCCGAGCCTGCGAATCAAAGTCGTTCCAGCGGGGCTATAAACCGTGACCCGCCTACGCCCACTGTAACATGCAACATGCAATAGCACCTCTTTAGTCCTACATGCTCGGCTCTATAACTCTAAGGCTTGCTGTGGCTTCGTCACCTGGAATTAGGCATCATCTGGTGAACCCCGTATAATCTCGCTCCGGTAGTACGCGACTTGGGTAGTTGCTACGCAGTCTCTATAAATCGGTGATCCAGCGGGAGTACATTAGTGGACCTCATCCAGGCACTCATTCTTGGAATCGTGCAGGGTGCAACAGAGTTTATCCCCGTATCTAGCAGCGGTCATCTCGTACTTGTTCCCTGGCTCCTCGGCTGGGAGTCACCCGGCCTGCTCTTCGATACGATGGCGCACTGGGGAACCCTCCTGGCCGTGGTTGCTTACTTCTGGCAGGACCTTCGGGCCATTGTCAGCAGCGTCCTGCGCGACCTCGATCATGGTCAACCGCTCGCCTCTTCTGAGTCAAAGTTGGGCTGGATGATCGTGCTGGCAACGATTCCCGCCGTCGTCATTGGATTTCTTTTTAAAGATGCCTTCGAGGCATTGTTTATGAGGCCTCTCTGGGTTGGTGGCTTCCTCCTCGTCACAGGATTCATCCTATGGACGAGCGAAACGCTCGGGAAGCGGATACGTGAGATAGAGAGCATTGGATCGAACGACGCGCTCCTCATCGGACTGGCACAGTCGCTCGCCATCACGCCAGGTATGTCTCGCTCTGGAGCGACGATCGGCATGGGATTGCTCCAGGGGCTGGAGCGACCGGCGGCCGCTCGTTTCTCCTTCCTGATGATGGTTCCGATCGTGTTTGGTGCAGGGTTGCTCCAGTTGGTGGAGCTCACACAGGTTGGCCTCTCCGGTGAGGCGGGGCTTGTGCTGGTGGCAGGCTTCAGCACCGCGGCCATCACGGGCTATGCCGCTATTGCCTTCCTGCTCGACTACCTCGCTACCCGCTCCGTGCGCGCCTTCGCCGTCTACTGCTGGCTCTTCGGGGCTTTCTCCCTGCTGGTCGCTGTAGGACGGTGAGGGAATCAGATAATCCCCTTACTGTGATAACACCTCCTAAACCAGCCCTCTCCACCATGTGGAGCCAGCTACGTCACAAGACTCTGCTTGAATTCATCGTGACCGCACGACAGCTTGGCTTTCTATACGTTGAACTCAGCCACACGGTTACATCGGAGATGCTTCAGGCGCTGCCAGAGGAGGCAGCAAGCGCGGTGCGTGCCTTGCACCATCCCTGCCCAAACCCTGGCATAGTGTCGAGCCTAAGCGATCCGGACAACGCCGCGCGAGCCGCGGCGGTTGACCAGGCAAAAGAGAGTATCAAGTGGGCCGCGCGGCTAGGTGCACAGGTGGTTGTGATGCATCTGGGAATTGTGGGGGTCGACCGGCGTTGGGAGAACGCGTTGCGTGCGCGCTGGCTTCAAGGGGAGCGCGAGGAGATCACCTTCAAGATGCTGGGTGGCTACATGGAGGGACTACGAGCTGCTCAGGCGGCACGCCACTTCGATTCGGCGCGCCGCTCGCTCGCGCAGTTACTTCCGTTCGCCCGCAAGCACGGCGTACAACTTGGACTGGAAAACGGAGAGTGGCTTATGTCCATTCCCGATCTTGAGGAAGCAGCGCGCCTCCTCGAGGAGTTCGATACCACGGTTGGCCTCTGGCTGGATACCGGTCATGCCACGATCCTGGAGCAGCTCGGCTATACCTCCCTGCTTGACTGGCTGCACCTCGCACCCGACCGGATTCTCGGCCTGCACTACCACGATGTCAACGGCCTGCGCGACCATCTCATTCCCGGCAAGGGAACCATTGACTGGCGCGCCCTTGTTCCCCATATCCCTTCTCACGCACTCCCTACCTGCGAGTTCGACTGGTACTATACCCCTGAGGAAGTTGCCGCCGGTACCGAACGATTGGCGATCCACGGCCTCGTTGAGTGGTCCAAATAAAAAACCCGCCCTACGGGGCGGGTTCTTGAGGCGGAGAGAGAGGGATTCGAACCCTCGGTTGGGGGATACCCAACACACGATTTCCAGTCGTGCCCGTTCGGCCACTCCGGCACCTCTCCACGGTCTTATTATATGGATTTAGCAAGTTTCGTCAATTATCGTACAATTTTTTTCCGATTTTTCCGATTTTTCCGGATCTGGGTGCTGCATGGTCAGTAGTAAAGGAGCAAAAGGAAATGAGCCAAGAACAGATGGGTCAATACATACCGGGCCTGGAAGGCGTGGTCGCGGCCCAGACGCGCCTGAGCAACGTAAACGGACTGGCAGGTGAGCTGATTATCGGGGGATTCCCGGTGGAGGAGTTGGCCGGTAACGCAACTTTTGAAGAAGTTGTTTACCTGCTTTGGAATGATCGATTGCCCACTCGGGAAGAGTTGGGGGAATTCAAGGCAAGACTCCTCCCCTATCGTGAGTTGCCCCAGGCGACGCTGGAGCTGCTCCGTGCCGCTGCCGAGCGCCAGGTACGCCCGATGGATGCCCTGCGGATGGGTGCCGACAGCCTCGGCCTCACGCAGGGGAGAGGTGGTTCCGACGACACAGAGCAGGGAGCGCTGGCGATGGTTGCGGGCTTCCCGTCCGTCGTCGCGGCGCATTGGCGGATGCTCCAAGGGCAGGAGCCGGTCGCGCCGCGCGAGGACCTTCGCCATGCAGCCAATTACCTCTATATGCTGACTGGAGAGGAGCCGAGCGAGGAGCACGCGCGGGGCCTCGAGACCTATTTGAACACGGTGAGCGACCACGGCCTGAATGCCTCCACCTTCACCGCCCGCGTGATCATCTCCACGCAGTCGGATATCATCTCTGCGGTCGTCGGTGCGATCGGCGCCCTGAAGGGGCCGCTCCATGGCGGCGCGCCCGGGCCTGCGTTGGATATGGTGCTGGAGATTGGAGAGGCGGATAAGGCAGAGACCTACCTACGAGAGAAGTTGGAGCGCGGCGAGCGGTTGATGGGCTTCGGCCATCGCGTCTACAAGGTTCGCGACCCACGGGCGGATGTACTCTCCGCCGCGGCTGAGAAGATGTACCGGTCCGGCGATGATATGGCAGTTTACGAACTATCGAAGGCCGTGGAGCAGAAGGCACTTGAGCTGCTAGAAGAGTACAAGCCAGGGCGTAGATTGCAGACCAACGTGGAGTTCTTTACAGCACTACTCCTAAATGGGATAGGGCTCCACAACGACCTCTTCTCCCCCACCTTTGCCATCGGTCGTGTGGCCGGTTGGACGGGACACGCCTTCGAGCAACAGGCAGCTAATCGCCTTATTCGTCCTAGATCCGAGTACGTTGGCGTCAAAGATCGGAAGTGGGTGCCGATTGAAGAGCGCTAGGTTCCACGTCCAGCCGTAATACCAGTTGCTATGTCAAGGACCATGAATGGTTCGTAGTTCCCACTTCAGTGGCCCGCTCTCCGCTTATTGATGGCGCTTCACGCCGCACTTGGTACTACTCTAGCATCCCGGCTGGCCC
>JALZCF010000532.1 GCA_030863245.1 Chloroflexota bacterium | reverse complement strand
CTTTGCAGGACGCTCCGTAGGGATCATAGCCCAGCAGCCTGCCGTGCTGGCAGGGGTACTCGATATTGATTCCAGCACCAAAGCAGCCCGCTTCGTCCGCTTCTGTGATGCCTTCAACATTCCGCTCGTCACGCTGGAAGATGTGCCAGGTTTCCTTCCAGGTGTGGGGCAGGAGCATGGGGGTATCATTCGCCATGGCGCGAAGTTGCTTTACGCCTACGCCGAAGCAACAGTTCCGAAGATTACCGTCATCACCCGTAAGGCATACGGTGGAGCCTACGATGTGATGTCCTCCCGTCATATTCGGGGTGATGTGGTGTATGCATGGCCCAGCGCTGAGATCGCCGTCATGGGGCCGCAGGGGGCGGTAAATATCATCAACCGCCGCGAGATCGCAGCCGCGGAAGAGCCCGAGGCAAGACGGGATGAATTGGTCGAGGAATACAAGACAACCTTCGCCAATCCCTATGTTGCCGCTTCCTATGGCTATGTGGACGACGTGATCGAGCCACATCGAACTCGCCCAAGCATCATCGCCGCCCTAGAGATGCTTCAGAACAAGCGGCAGAGCAACCCGGCGAAGAAGCACGGAAACATCCCGTTGTAGACAGAGCTTCGAAAGATGAAATCATCAAGCAGGAAGGTCCTAGTGGCAAACCGCGGGGAGATAGCGGTCCGTGTGCTGCGTGCCTGCCAGGAGCTGGGCATGCGAACCGTTGCAGTCTACTCCGATGCGGACCGCAACGCGCTCCATGTCAGGTATGCCGACGAGGCATACCCTATCGGCCCCGCACCCGCCGCAGAAAGCTACCTACGTATCGACAAGCTCGTCGATGTTGCTAAGAAGAGCAGGGTAGACGCCGTCCATCCAGGATATGGCTTCCTGGCGGAAAATCCCGAATTTGCGCGAGCGGTCGTGGAGGCCGGGCTAGTCTTCATCGGGCCGGGCGCCACAAGCATGGAGCTGATGGGTAACAAAGTTACCGCTCGCGAAACCGCGATGGCAGCAGGCGTGCCGGTGGTGCCAGGTTCGCCTGCCGGTCTCAGCGATACGGAAACCATTGCTTATGCGGAGCGGATCGGCTTTCCGGTGATGGTCAAGGCGGCGGCGGGCGGTGGCGGCAAGGGAATGCGCGTGGTCCATGATCCAGAGGAGATGCCAAATGCACTCGCTGCTGCCCGGCGCGAGGCGAAGGCCGCCTTCGGGGATGAGGCGGTCTTTGTAGAGAAGCTGATCGAGAGTGGACGGCACATCGAGATCCAGATCCTAGCAGATCATCATGGCAACTGCATCCATCTCGGTGAGCGCGAGTGTTCCATACAGCGTCGTCACCAGAAGATTGTGGAGGAAGCTCCTTCCCCCTTCGCCGATGAGGCATTGCGTACCAGCATGGGTGCCGTCGCAGTGGCAGGCGCGCAGCGGGCAGGTTACGTCAATGCGGGGACAATGGAATTCTTGGTCGATCGCGACAAGAACTTCTATTTTCTGGAGATGAACACCCGCCTCCAGGTCGAACATCCTATCACAGAGATGGTAACCGGCGTTGACATCGTGAAGGAGCAGATCCGCATCGCCTTCGGTCGCCGCCTCCGCTATCGACAGGAAGATATCCGTATGAAGGGCCACGCCATCGAGGCCCGTATCACAGCCGAAGATCCGTACAGCAACTTCATGCCCTCCGCTGGCATGGTTACCTCTGTGGTCGAGCCAACAGGCCCCGGGGTACGGGTCGAGAGCGGCATCTACGAGGGGATGGAGGTCTCACTTTACTACGATCCCATGATTGCCAAGCTCATCGTCCATGGCGACACGCGGGGCGATGCGCTGCTCCGCCTACGTCGCGCCTTGAGCGAGTATCGCATCCTGGGTATCAAGACGAATATCCCCTTCCATCGCCGTCTCCTTGAGAGTTGGAACTTCCAAGCAGGCAACTACGACACCAGTTTCCTTGCTGAGAATCCAGAGCTGATGGAAGATTGGCTTCCCAGTCAGAAGCGCGCTGCCGCCATCGCCGCCACCATTTTGGCTCACCGGCGTCGACAACAGGCGCTGGTGATGGTTGGCGGCGTTGGTGAGAGTCCCAGCCAGTGGAAGATTGATGGGCGCCAACGGGCGATCCACCTGCGATAAATGATATACTCTGTTACGTTTCACATCTCTTTATGACAACGACTTACTCAACGTACGTAGATGGCGAGGAATTCAACGTCATCGTTCACCATGATGGTCTGGTGGAGGTGGATGGGCAGACCTTCGAGGTCGATCTGCAGCACGTGACCGGGAATGTGATCTACTCCATGCTCATGGAAGGGCGATCCCACGAGGTCTATGCTACACTAGAGGAAGGTGCCTGGCGCATTCTCTTGGATGGCGAGCGGTACGAGGTGGTGGTCGAGGACGAGAGGACCAAGCGGCTCAAGGGGCTACAGGCAGCCGATCACAAGCTGGTGGGCGACGTTCAGATCAAGGCGCCGATGCCAGGCATGGTTGTAAAGATCTTTGTCGAACCTGGGCAGAGCGTCGCCGCCAACAAGCCCTTGTTGATCCTCGAGGCGATGAAGATGGAAAATGAGATTCGTGCACCCCGTGCGGGGGTCGTCAAAGAGGTGCGCGTTGAATCGCGGCAGCCTGTGGAGCAACAGCAGGTTCTGCTCATTTTGGGTGATGAACCAGAAGGGTAATGAGGTGACACGCATTCTAGACTTGACCCAATCGCTGGCCGACCGTTTCTATTATGAAGGCGTCAGCTATGAGGAGTTGGGTGAAATGGACGAGGCCATGCGTGCCTTCGAACGTGCGGTGCAGGCGGACCGCACCCATGCACCTGCCCATCTCGCCTTGGCCTACCACTGCCGTCGCTTGGACCGCATCAAGCAAGCCGTGGTGCACTGCCGGGCTGCGGTAGCAGTCCAGGAGGATGCAGAGGCATACTTTACCCTGGGGCACATGTTGAGCGCCGCGCAGGAACTTGATGATGCACTGGCTGCCTTCCGGCGTTGCCTCGATCTCGATCCCGAATACGACCAGGCGCGGTACCAGGTTGCATTTGTTTACTATCTTAAGGGAGAATACGAGGTTGCAATCACCGAGTTCCATCGTGCTGCACATCATGAGCCGGATTGGGAGACCCTTTTCTTCCTCGGGGAGTGCTACCGTATGACCCGCCGTCCCGCGGAGGCAGAGCGCGTCTTCCGACGGGCGCTCTCGCTCACGAGTAGTTGGGGGCAGGTGGAGATTACCCGCTGCCAGTTGCAAGCATGCCGGCGCCTGGCTGAGTTCCCAACGGAGCAACCTCTCAACATCAAGGATCGCACCTACTGTGACTGTGGAGTCGTCTACCTTGGGA
>JALZCF010000557.1 GCA_030863245.1 Chloroflexota bacterium | reverse complement strand
CAACTCCATCGTCTGGTCGGCCTCTTCCTGCGTGACCTCGCTGAATGCGGCCGCGCCGAAGAGGGTCCGCGTGCTGAGATGACCGGTTCGGCCAAAAGGTGCTTTGGGGATCATGATAGGACTCCTTCCGAATATTGATGTTTGAATCTTTCATCTGGCGTGATGGAATCACCATCGCCGACGGTGACTATTTTTCCTGGCACGCCGAGATACGTTGGTTACTTCTGTTGTAGCCTGTGTGTCCTTGTCTGCTCCGATACGTTCCCGCTCCGGAGCGCCGCGACGAGCTGTCCTAGGGCAATGCCGCCGTCGTTCGGCGGGACGCGGTGGTGCCAGTAGGGACGGAACCCTGCATTCCGCAGCTGTCGGATGGTGTGCTCGGCGAGGTATTGGTTCTGGAAGCAGCCACCCGTGAGAACCACCTGTTCTTCATCGACCATCTCTGCCAGCGCCACGATCATCTCAGTCAGCGTGTTGTGAAACTTTGCTGCGATGATGCCAACGGGAATCTTCGACCGCACGTCGTTCAAGATGCCCTGAACCATCGGCCCCCAATTGACGAGGAGCGGCGCACGAGGTGGCGCGAGAGGGGAGGGATCGTGGGTAGGGGACATCCCCAAAGGGAATGCGTAGGCATCGTCGATCTCGACCCCCTCCAGGGCAAATTCCACCGCCATCGCGGCCTGCCCTTCAAAGCCGGTGTATTGGCGTAGATCGAGAATGGAGGCGACGGCATCGAAGAGGCGACCAGCACTGGAGGTGTAGGGGGCGTTGAGGCCACGGTGGAGCATGGTGCGCAGGACGGAAAGATCTTGCTCTGAAAACGCCCGAACCGGCGCGAGCTCTCGCATCTCGAATGCCTCCTCTCCAAACAACTCGAAGAGCAGGCCGAGGGCGGCACGTCGTGGCTCCTTGACGGCTTTCCCCCCACCTGGGAGGCGGAACGGCCGAAGGAGCGCCACCCGTTGGAAGCCCTCTTCCGTTGTCTGCAGAAACTCCCCGCCCCAGACGGTGCCATCTAATCCGTAGCCGGTGCCATCCCATGAGACGCCCAGTACCTGCCCCTCCAGTTGGTTATCCGCCATACAGGAAAGCACATGCGCGTAGTGATGTTGGACCGCGATGACGGGGCGCCCGCTCCGCTCGGCATACTGGGTCGAAAGGTAATCGGGGTGGGCGTCGCAGGCGATAGCGGTAGGCTCGGCGTCGTAGAGTGTTTCGAAGCTTCGAATAACCTGCTGGAATGCGCCGAAAGCAGGCAGTGCCTCCAGGTCCCCGATGTGCTGGCTGATGAAGCCGTTATGGCCCACCGCCAGCGCCACCGTGTTTTTCAGGTGGGCGCCGACAGCCAGAACCGGTGAATCAAACGAGGTGGGCAGTGGGATCGGTAGCGGCGCGTAGCCGCGCGCGCGGCGCAGTACCATCTCGCGGCCTGCTGTGACGCGGACAACGGAATCGTCCGTGTGGCGCTTGATAGGACGATTGTGAACCAGGAAGAGATCGGCAATGCTCCGCAGCCGCTCCAGCGCTTCATTCTCGTTGATGCAGATCGGTTCCTCAGACAGATTGCCGCTGGTCGCCACGACGGGAATGCCGAGATCGGTCATCAACAGGTGGTGTAACGGCGTGTAGGGCAGCATGACGCCGAGGTAGGGATTACCGGGCGCGATGGATGCCACAAGGTCGGTATTGGCCTCTGTCTTGGCGCGCAGCAGGACGATCGGTGCTTCTGGTGAGCGTAGCAACTCCTCTTCGAGTTCCGAAACCTCACATGTCGCCTTCACCCACTCCAAGGAGGGAGCCATCAGGGCTAGCGGCTTCTCCTGACGATGTTTGCGCGCTCTGAGCCGTAGCACGGCCTGCTCGTCGCGCGCGTCTACCATGAGGTGGTAACCGCCCACTCCCTTGACCGCTATAATCTCGCCACGGCGTATCGCATCGGCGGTCGCGCGCAACGCATCGTCGTGTGAGGCAAGCAGTCGTCCCATCGGGTCCCACAGCTCCACGTAGGGACCACATCGCGGGCAGGCGTTCGGCTGCGCGTGGAAGCGGCGATCGAGCGGATTGTCGTACTCGGCCTGGCACCGCTCACACATCACAAAGTTCCGCATCGTCGTGTTGGGGCGGTCGTAGGGCAGCGCTTCGACGATGGTGTAGCGTGGGCCACAGTTGGTACAGTTCGTGAACGGGTAGCGGTAGCGACGATCGGAACGGTCGAAGATCTCGCGCAGGCAGTCGGGGCAGGTGGCAATGTCGGGCAGGATGACAACCGTCTTGGCGCCTGCCTCATCACTATGATGGATCTCGAAGGTAGTAAAGCCAACGGGGTCCAGAAAGGAGAACTCCATGCTCTCGATGAGGGCGCGCGGTGGCTTCTCCCGCTCCACCCGCGATCGGAAGCATTCCAACTGGTCTGAGATGCCTTCCACCTCGACGAAGACCCCCTGGGCCGAGTTGAGCACCCACCCATGCAGCTCCATCTCGCTCGCGAGGCGATAGATGAAGGGCCGGAACCCTACTCCCTGCACCGCACCCCGTATCACCAGACGAAGGCGCTGTAGCGGCTGGTCGCTCTCCTCTTCCTCAAAAGTTACCTCAACATGCATGTTGTCCGTCCGCCTCGCTTCTTGGCCGCTTGATTCTCTCCTCAACGAGATCATACACCTGCTGTAACAACGTTGGCAAGGCCGTCGCCACGATCAGCCAAGCACATCGCCCCCCTCTATCATCTCGATCGTGAGCGGGCCGAATTGAGGCACATGCACCTCCAGCGCCACAGCGCCCTCAAAAATAAGATAGAAACGGTCCGCCTCCCGTCCCTCGCGCAAGATGAACTTGCCAGGCGAGAAGTGCGTCTCCGAAGCACAACTGGCGATACTCTCGAGGTGGTCACGATCCATCCCCTCAAAGAACAAATGATCCGCGAGCAAATCCGCATACCTAGACATCCGTCCGCACCTCCGTATCCGAACAACCTCCCCTTCCTTAACGCTCCCTAACACGTTCAGGGCAACTCTCCCCTCCGCACTCCGCATTCCGCATTCCGCACCTGCTTCGATTGGCGGCCAGTAGCTGTTGCTGGAAGGCCCGTGAACCAGAGCGTCCATCCAGGACGGTCGTTCATCGCGCCTTCGCTTTACCCCGCCTGTCATCCAAGAACTCGATAACCACCCGAAAGATATCGGATTCGGTAATGATACCAACCAGCTGATCCCCCTCGACAACAGGCAGGCCGCTGATCTGGTACTCTATCATGCGCTGGGCCGCGCGTCGAATGGTGTCGCTGGGCGCGACCGTGACCGGCTCCCATGCCATAATGTCTCGGATGGGCATCTCCGAGAGCGGGACCGCCGCGATCTCACCATCGTCATTCACCCCCTGCAACGGCGGGACCGCCTGAAGAACATCGCTTCGTGTCACGATCCCGATCAATTCGTCGGCCTCGTCCACCACCGGCAACCGACGCACATCGTTCTCTAGCATGCAGTCATACGCATCGCCCAGCGTGGCCGTGCTCGAGATCGTGATCGGGTCGGGCGTCATCCAATCTTCCACAT
>JALZCF010000541.1 GCA_030863245.1 Chloroflexota bacterium | reverse complement strand
TCCCTGAGGTGTACATCTAGCAGGGTGCCTTACTTGTCGGGTGGTAGCTGCGCCTAGCGTGGCGGCCGAGATCGGCAAGGAGGCGAGGAAAGCGGCGCTCTATCCTGCGCAGACGCTCTGCAAGTATAGGGCAAACAGAGGGTAGGAGCAAGGAGCCGCGTTTTCTATGGGATGTGGGTCGCCAGCTCTTGGATAAACGGTGGCACACATTTTGCAGGGCATGGCACCACCCCAAAAAAACCATAGTTGTTGCCATAGCAAGAATCCATAGAAGCGTCCGTCTGCCAACCACGAGGAAGAGGGAGAGGACATCATGATCCGCAGGCATCGCGTTTGGATAATTCTACTGCTAGTGGTAGCTCTGCTAGGTCTGGCCGCCTGTGGCGGAGCGGATGAAGAGGGCGCCGCTGAGACAGGTGGGGCAGCGGTCGAGGTCGAGGAAGAGGCTGAAGCTGAGGGAGAGGTCGAGGTCGTCGAGGAAGAGGCTGAAGTCGAGGAGGAAGCCGCGGTCGCGGGTGAAGGTGGAACGCTCACCTACGCGGCGCAGGCGGACGTGGTGGGCTTCTCGCCTATCCTTACCAATGACTCGGTATCCTCCGCTGCGAATTCCCAGATCTACGAGACATTGGTGCGCCGCAACCCAGAGACCAATGAGATCGAACCACTCCTGGCTGAGTCCTGGGAGAACCCCGACGATCGAACCTGGCTCTTCCATCTTCGCGAGGGCGTGCAATTCCAGGATGGTACGGAGTTCACCGCCGATGCGGTCAAGTTCACCTTCGAGCGCATGATGGATCCGGAAGGGGCTGCGCCACGCGCCAGCCTGCTGGAGCCTGTCGACAGCATCGAGGTCGTGGACGACTATACAGTCCAAATTACGACGAAAGAGCCATATGGTGCCTTTCTGGCTGCGATGACGCACCCCAATGCGGCGATCGTCAGCCCCGCAGCCGTCGAGGAGTTCGGGGATCTGATGGAGAATCCGGTCGGTACCGGACCATTCATTTTGGCGGATCGCACTCCCGGCGAGTCTTTCACCCTCGCGCGCAACCCAGATTACTGGGGTGACCCACCTGCCCTGGATGAGGTTGTCTACCGAGTCGTGCCGGAGCTTTCAACCCAGGTAGCCCTGCTCGAGACCGGAGAGGTTGATTTTATTGACACCGTGCCACCCGAGCAGATCGCACGGCTGCAATCCATTCCGGAGGTGGAGGTTAACCTGATCGAGGGGACACCTATTACCTACCTGGGTTTCAACCACCAACGCGAGCTCTGGCAGGACCCGCTCGTGCGGCAGGCCGTCGCCCATGCTATCAACCAGGAAGACATCATCGCAGCCACCGAGCCCCTGGCCTATGCTTCCCGGGGGATTATCGGCCCTCAGGTCTTTGGCTACAGCGAGGCGATCGAGGATGAGGGGTATCCTTACGATCCGGATCAGGCCAGAGCCTTGCTGGAGGAAGCAGGGCACCCCGAGGGCATCGAGGCAGAGCTGTGGACGCCGGACACCGGCCAGTATCCACGGATTGCTCAGGTCGTACAGGAGCAGCTCCGCCAGGCGGGGATTGACGCCGAGATCAGAACCCTGGAGTGGGGCGCGTACCTGGAAGCGACGGCGAACTACGAGCATGACCTCTTCCTGTTGGGATGGTCGAACGTCACGGCCGACGGCAGCGAGATGCTCTATCCTAACCTGCACTCCGCGAACATTGGCGCGTCGAACCGCTCCGCCTATAACAATCCCGAGGCAGATGAGATGATTGTGGCTACGCGCGAGACCGTCGATCAGGAGGAACGGCTGGGGCTGCTGCATGAGGCGAATGTGTACCTCGTCAACGACGTTGCCATGGTCCCGCTCTCCCACACCGTGATACCCATCGCCGTGCGGGATGCCGTCCAAGGGCTACAGGTAGCCCCCAACGGGAGCTGGTACATGGCGCCTGTTGCCATCGCGGAGTGAGAGTAAGAGCCAAAGGGGAGGCATCATGACGCGTTATGTGATTCGGCGGGTGCTGCTGTTGATCCCAGTGCTCCTGGGCGTCTCCCTGCTGGCCTTTATGGTGCTTCACCTGGCGCCGGGAGATGCCGCACAGTTCCTAGCGGGTCCACAAGCGACTGCGGAGGACCTTGCACGTATACGGCGCCAGATGGGGCTGGACCGCCCTCTATACGTGCAGTATCTGGATTTCCTAGGGGGCGTAGTGACGGGAGACCTGGGAGAGTCCATCCAGCGGCGACAGCCGGTTACAGAGATGCTGGCAGAGCGCTACCCGAATACTATCCGCCTCGCTATCGCCAGCATCCTGGTCGCCATCCTGATCGGGGTCCCCTCGGGGATCATCTCCGCCATACGGCGGGGCTCGGCCGTCGACCATGCCAGCCTGGTCGTGTCGCTCTTGGGCATCTCCATGCCCGGCTTCTGGCTAGGATTGATGCTGATCCTGCTCTTCGCCGTCAGGCTCCAATGGCTTCCCGCCGCCGGATTCGCGCACCCGTGGTGGAGTTGGGCCGGGATTAAATCTATGATCCTTCCCGCCTTCACATTGGGTGCCGGGGGCGCCGCGTTGACAGCCCGGGTGACCCGTTCAGCCATGGTCGAGGTGCTCGGACAGGATTACATGCGCACAGCGCGTTCGAAAGGGTTGAGCGAGGGGACCGTGATCATGAGGCACGCGCTCAAGAATGCCCTGATTCCCGTGGTGACCGTGGTGGGCCTCAACTTCGGATTTCTCCTCGGCGGGACGGTGATTATAGAATCGGTCTTTGCCATCAACGGGGTAGGGCGCCTCGCAGTCGACGCCATCCGCGGCCGCGACTACCC
>JALZCF010000534.1 GCA_030863245.1 Chloroflexota bacterium | reverse complement strand
ACGTAGATCACATCGATGATATCCAGAATCCATCTCACTACCGGCGTGCTCTTCCACTCCACCTTGGCAAGCGCAGTAAGAGGCGCTCGTGGGAACAGCGCGAGTATCAGCGGCGCTTCCCAAACGGTGGTGTGGTTGGCGGTAACGAGCAGCGGGCCCTCCTGCGGAACCCGCTCAAGGCCCTCCGCATCGATCTTCATCGTAAGGCGGAAGAACCAGTAAATCAGGACGCGGAGAACCCGATAGGCAAGAGAAGCTTCACCCTGAGACATCGTTCTGTAAATAATCCTCGTCATCGGGGAAGAGTGCCGCAAAAAGCAGATCCGTCTGGCGTTGGAGCAATGCCTCGAGGATGATTTCGGATACATGGTCGGCGTGCGCCGCGTCCAGAACATTGCGCCGTGCTTCCTCATCTAGCGCAAGCCAGCGGTCAATTGCCTCGCGCAGCACCATTTCCAGTGCCTCGCGGCCTGGTTCCCGTGCGTACAGCACGCGGATCGCGTGCAGTAACAGGGTCTGCAGTTCGGCATTGGTCAGGTGTCCTGCCTGTGTCAGAAGCACCGTATAGGGAACCCCCAACGGTGGGGCCATCCGGCGCAGCACGTCGGGTGTAGGGGGATTGCGCCGGCCAGTCTCGATCTGGGATACGTACGCGCTGGAGATCTCCGCCTCATCGGCCAACGTCTCCTGGGACAGGCCAGCCCGCTCCCGCACAATTTTGAGATACTCACCAAAGAGGGTCATGACCGTTCCTAACTGTTGCATGTTGCATGTTGCATATTACATATTGCACATTCATTCGCTCGTGACGTGCTGGTCTCATCATTATAATATCGGACTTCCTCTAAAGATAGTAGACGAAACACCTATGCAACTTACCGAGCCGCGCACATGAAGCTCAAGGCGTAAAACGTATAACCTACAACGTAAACGGCCTACAGCCGCGAAACAGGCGGTATGCAACATGCAACATGCAACATGCAATAGCTCTATAGAGGGACGAATATCAACCGGAGATACTGGCATGCATACAGGACCTATCCTTTTCCCTGAGGGGTTCCTCTGGGGTACTGCGACGGCTTCGCACCAAGTGGAAGGGGGTAATCGCAACAACGATTGGTGGGAGTGCGAGCAGCAGATCGGGTATATCGTAGATGGGAGCCGCAGTGGCGCTGCGGTAGAGTGGTGGAGCGGCCGGGCGGAGGAGGATCTGCACCGCGCGGCCGCGATGGGCCACAATGCCCACCGACTAAGTCTGGAGTGGAGTCGCTTGGAGCCGTCACCCGGCGTGTTCGACGTAGCTGCTTTCGAGCGCTACCGCGAGATTCTCGGCACCTTACGCGACTTAGGAATGAGTGCTTCTGTAACACTCTACCACTTCTCGCTGCCACAATGGGCGGCAGCGATGGGTGGATGGCGCGATCGGTCGCTGCCAGAATACTTCGCGCGCTATGCGGCCAAGTGTGTCAGCCGGCTTGGCGATTTGGTAGGCTGGTGGGCGACGATCAACGAGCCCATGATCCTTGTCTACATGGCCTACGCCGGTGACCGCTGGCCACCCGGCACGGATTCGCTACGAGACGGGTTGAAGGCGGCTGCGAATATCATGCGTGCCCATCATCTAGCCTACGGAGAAGCCAAAGCGCGACGACCGCAGGCGCGCATCGGGATCGTGCTGAACCTGCCGGTCATTGATCCGTCGTCTTCGACAGTGTTGAACCGAGCGGTGGCGGCGGCGCAGGATTGGGTCATGAACGGGATGGTGCTGCGTGTCTTTGAGAGTGGTACCCTCGCCCCGCCCCTTTCAGGTCGCCCTGAGCCGCTTCCCGGTGGTCCGAATGCGACAGATTGGTACGGTATCAACTACTACGGCCGCCACGTCGTGCAATTCGATCCCACTCAACCCGCTGATCTCTTTGGCCGTCAAGTGCAGGATGGTGTGAGAAGCGAGTTGAATAATTGGGGTGAGATCTATCCGGAGGGACTGACGCGCGGGCTGAAGCGGCTGGCCACATTCAACAAACCGCTCTTTGTGACGGAGAATGGCATCTTCGACAACCAGGATACCCGCCGTCCCGCCTACCTGCTCCGCCACATCCGTGCGATCCACGACGCGCTCCAGCAGGGCCTCGACGTGCGCGGCTACTTCCATTGGACATTGGTGGATAACTTCGAGTGGGCGGAGGGATGGAGCACCCCCTTTGGCCTCCTCGAAGTCAACCCTGCCACGCAGGTCCGTCGCCCTCGCCGTTCCGCGCACATCTATCACGAGGTCATCCAGGCAAACGGAATCACGCCGGAGCTATGGGACGCGGAAGTTGGACGGCCGGCTTTTCGGGAATAGGGGAATGGGGAATGGGGAGTGCGGAGTGCGGAGTGCGGACTGGAGACTGGAGACTGGAGATTGGAAAATGGAGGATGGAAAATGGAAAATGGAAGGGCTAGCGACACCTCTTTGACCCCTTTCCACGCGAAGCGTCCCCTTTCTCCTTTCCCCTTTCCCCTTTCCACGCGAAGCGTCCCCCTTCCCCGTTCCACGCCGTCTGTCGTTGCATTAGGCAGTGCCGTCGAGACTTTGGACCTTGGATATGGGGCGTTGGGCGGTTGGCTCCCGCACCATCCATAGTAGTAGGAGCCCGAGGGCAACCCAGAGGGGTGCGAAGACGAAGATGGTGCGGTAGGAGCCGGTAAGATCGACCAGCAGGCCACCGAGTGGCGGGCCGAGGATGGAGGCGATGGAGCCGAAGAGGTAGTAGAGACCAGTGTAGGCGCCGATCTGCCCCTCCGGCGCGTTGTCGAAGAGCAAGGGAAGGATGTTGACGGTCACGACGGTCATCATGGCCCCTGCACCTAGAAGTAGCAAGATGACGATCTGCATGCCCGGCGTGGCGAACCAGGTGGCGGGCTCGAGAAGGTTGAAATTGGCAGCGCCCTGCAGGAGGGTGGCGGGAATGAAGAGGAAGGTGGCGAGAAGCGCTGCGACCGCCACGAGGCAGATCAGGATGGTCCTACGTCGTCCTAGGTAGGTACCAAGGTAACCCCCGGGGATAGCGAAGAGCAGGCCAGCCAGCGGGTAGAAACTCAGAAGCTGCGCTGCTGCCCCTTCCGCCAACCCCAGCTCGTTGACGCCGAACAGGGTCCAGAAGGCCTGCAACGCCGTTAGGCCGACAGACCAGGCGAGGAGGGCTAATAGGATGAGCAAGGCGCTGCGATCGGGGTTGGTGCGTAGGGCTTGCAGCGTATCGATCATGCCGCTGCTTGGCTCACCGGCATCATAGGGCTCGACTGGCTCACGGACAAGGAACATCAGAAGGACGAGCATCACCAGCATCGCGACAGCAAACAGGGCGAAGGGCAGAATGGTGTTGATCTCGAAGAGCAGTCCGCCGAGGACAAACGCGAGAACCGCTGCGAGGACACCCATGAAGTTGATGATACCATTTGCCTGCGAGCGCAGCACGGGTGGGAACATGTCGCCAAGCAGTGCGACCGTCGGCGAGCGGAAGAGGGCCATCGAGATGGTGAACAGGAACATCGCGCCGAGAAGCAGCACGAGTGATTGTCGCGCCCCGAGCGGGATCAATACCACTCCTAATGCGGCGAGTGGTGCGCCCACCAGGATGTATGGGAAGCGCCGCCCGAAGCGTGTGTGGGTGCGATCCGAGCGCTGTCCCACCCAAGGCTGGATGAACATGTTGACATAGTTATCAACCGTCATCCCGAAGCCGACCATTCGGTTAGAGAGGCCAAAGCCACGCAGGAAGATCGGCACGAAACTATCATACAGCGGCCAGAGCAGCGACATACCAAAGAATCCGAACCCCAGCAAGAACGTCCGGCGCCACGGCATCCGCATCTGCTCATTCTCGATCATGGTGATCCTCCGTGGGTTTCGTGGGAGCTGTGGGAGCTATGGGAGCTATGGGAGCTATGGGAGCGAGGGATGCTTCCAAAGTTGATCATGTAATCCTGGTAGATGTAACTGGAGTCCAAAAGATAGTAACAGTAGCACCTCCATATGACAAGGGGGATGCAGGGGTTACTTAAGTTTCGTGGCTTCACCACCTCATGTGTTTTGGCGAACAGGTTCGGTGTTCGGTAAAAGGAAACAGCTCCCGTAACTCCCATAGCTCCCACAGCTTCTACAGCTCCCACAGCTCCTATGGGAGCTTACGATATTCTCGGTCAATACTCAATAGATTTGCCCGAGCATCACAGATCCGGTACCATCTTCTCAACCAAACGAGCGTTTGGTTGAGTGCGATAGCTTTCGGCCGTTCCTCATAACAGGAGATCACTATGGATTCTAACGGTAACGCGAGAGTGTCGGTTCCTAGAGCGATTGGCTATGTTGCACTATGGACGGATAGGCCGGAGGTGCTACGGGATTTTTTCGAGGCGGTGCTGCGATATGAGGTGGCGTATGAGGATGAGAGTATCGTCGTCTTCGACATGGACGGCGAGACCGATCTGATCATCCAGCGAGTGGATGTGGAGACGCGGCATCTGAACGGCACGGTCCACTTTGGTCTTTACGTGGAGGATATCGGTGAGCTAACGGAGAAGCTCAGGGAACGCGGTGCCTCCTTCGATCGGGAGATGGTCAATATCGAGGAGGATCAGTTCATCACCATCCTCAACACGCCGACGGGTCACACCATCGATCTGGTGGGGGGTACGGCCTTTGGAAGTGAGGATGAGTGGGAGAGTGAAGGGCTATGATTTCATTCCGGCCGACCGAAGAACAACAGATGATTGTTGACACCGTGCGCGAGTTTGCGCTGGAGCAGATGCGCGAGCGCGCCCACAAGGCGGATGAGAACCGCATGCTACCTGTGGATGTGATTCGCAGCGCCCGCGAGCTAGGGTTGATTCTGGCAAACATTCCTGAGGGGTATGGCGGCTTCGGTGAGGCCCATTCCGTGTTGACGGGAGTGCTCTTTGCTGAGGAATTGGCCTACGGCGACCTGGCGATGGCGCTACACATCCTCACGCCCGCCTCGGTGGCGACGCCACTGATTGTCTTTGGCACGGAAGAGCAGAAACAGCGCTACCTACCGAAGTTTGCGAAGGATGGCTTCTTCGCCTCGGCAGCGCTGATCGAACCCGCCTGGAACTTCGACCCAACGGCGTTGAAGACGACCGCGCAGAAGACAGCAGATGGCTACGTCATCTCAGGGCACAAGAGCTATGTGGTGCAGGATAGTATGGACGCCCAAGAGCACTTGTTACTCGTGTACGCAAGAGATGAGGCGAGTGGCACCACGCAGGCGTTTCTGGTAGAGAAGGAGTCGGAAGGTGTCGAGGTCGGCGAGCGGGAGCGAGGGATGGGCCTGCAGGCGCTTAATTACCACGCATTCACCTTCGACGAGGTGGAGATAGCTGCATCAGCGAAGCTCGGCGGCGAGGCAGGGGTCGACGCGGAGGGCCTGCTCAACTACGCCCGTGTGGGGGCTGCCGCCCTGGCGACGGGCCTAGCGAAGGCGAGCTACGAGTACGCACAGGAGTATGCCAAGAACCGCGAGGCCTTTGGCAAGCCGGTCGCGCAGTTCCAATCCATTGCCTTCATGCTCGCCGAGATGCGCATCGCCGTCGAGTCGATGCGCTTACTTGCCTGGGAGGCCGCCTGGGAGCTAGACCAACAAAAAGACGCCACCCAAGCAGCCGTCGTCGCCAAGCAGTTCGCCGACGAGTACGTCCTACAGGTTGCCGATCGCGCCGTACAGATCCTCGGTGGCCACGGCTACATTCGCGACTACCCCGTCGAGCGCTGGCTCCGCGAGGCGAGGGTGTTTGGGGCGGTGGAAGGGCTAGCAATGGTGTAGGAACCTGTAGGTTCTATGGTGGGAGCTGTAGGAGCTGTGGGAGTTATGGGAGCTATGGAGGGGGCGGGGTGAGTGGAAGTTATCGAGGGTATAGGGACGGGACAACCCCGGAGACAACATAAATGATCGATTTCTCAAAGCCAAAGCCCATCCTCATGCAGGAGGAAATCCTGACGGGCGTGGCGCAGCAGGTGATGCGGCCGATCGCACGTAAGTACGATGATCTGGAGGAGATGCACGAGCGGCCGTGGGAGTACATCGATGCCATCTGGCGTGGCATGCAGATGATGGGTATGGGCGGGCTTGAGGCGTCCGGTGGGAACGGTGACAAGCGGAAGGAGGGCGACGCGAAGCGCCCGCCGATCGGCAACCAGATGCTGATGCATATTATCGAACGGCTGAGCTATGGCGATGCGGGTATTTATCTTTGTACCCCGGGTGGATCGCTCGGCGGCGCGGCGGTGGCCGCAGCCGGTACGCCAGAGCAGAAAGAGCGCTTCCTTTCCCGCTTCAAGGAGGGGGAGCCGAAGTGGGGCGCAATGGCGATGACCGAGCCGCATGCCGGCTCCGACACCGCTGCGATCCGCACCCGCGCGACGTTGAGCGAGGATGGCCGCGAGTGGATCTTGAATGGCGAGAAGATTTTTGTGACGGGTGGCCTAATGGCCGCGCAGGAGAGCGATGGCTTTGTCGTGGTCTGGGCCACGGTGGACCCAGAGCTGGGACGCGCCGGCATGAAACCTTTCGTGGTCGAGGCGAACACACCCGGGATGACCGTCACCAAGTTAGAAAAGAAGCATGGCATTCGCGCCTCGGACACGGCGGCCATCGTCTTTCAGGATTGTCGTATCCCCTTCGACAATGTACTGGGCGATCCAGAGTTGGCGACGCCGGAGGCGATCCGCGAGAAGGTATCGAAGCAGGGCTTCAAGGGCGCGATGAAAACCTTCGACGCCACCCGCCCCGCCGTGGCCGCCAGCGCCATCGGTATCGGCAACGCGACGCTGGAGTTTATCAAGGAGTTCCAGGCGAAGCGGGGCGTCGAGATCCGCTACGGCGTGCCCTATCAGAAGCAGACTGCCATCGAGCGGGACATCATCAAGATGGAAGGTGAGCTGAAAGCCGCCTGGCTACTTACTCTCAAGGCAGCCTGGATGATGGACAACGGGGAGCCGAATAGCCTCGAATCCTCCATGTGCAAGGTCAAAGCAGGCGAGGCGGTCAACTGGGTCACCCAGAAAGCGGTCGAGATCATGGGGCCGGAAGGCTACTCTACCAAGTATCTGGTGGAGAAGTGGATGCGGGATGCGCGCATAAATGATCTCTACGAGGGCACAGGCCAAATTAACCGCTTGATCGTTGCACGCGAAATTCTGGGTTACCGATCCAGCGAGTTACGGTAGAATGATGGAGGTAATACCATGAAACACGAAATCCGGCGCGTCGTCGTCATAGGCTCGGGTACGATGGGCGGTGGCATCGCGGCGCATGTGGCGAATGCGGGAATTCCGGTGACGTTGTTGGATGTTGTGCCACGGGATCTGGAGGCCACTGGTGGCAATCGGAATGCAATTGTCGAGAGGAACTGGCGGGCGGTGCTCAAGAGTGAACCCGCGGCGCTGATGCGCGAGGAGAACGCGCAGTTCGTGACGTTGGGCAATCTGGAAGATGATTTCGAGGCGGTGGCGGAAGCGGAATGGATCATCGAGGCGGTGGTCGAGCGGCTGGATATCAAGCAGCAGGTGATGGCGCGGATCGATGAGGCGCGCGGCGAGCACGCTATCGTCTCGACGAATACCTCCGGCATCCCCATCTCGGCCATCCAGGAGGGGCGCTCCCAGAGTTTCCGCGAGCACTTCCTCGGCACGCACTTCTTCAACCCGCCGCGCTACCTAAAGCTGGTGGAGGTGATCCCGGGGCTCGACACCAGGCAAGAGGTGGTCGATGCGATGAGCCACTTCTTAGAGACGGCGTTGGGCAAGAGCGTGGTCGTCGCGAAGGATCGCCCCAACTTCATCGCCAATCGCATCGGATCATGGGCCGGGCAGCATCGGCTGAACTGGATCGTCGAGAACAACTACGGCGTCGAAGAGGTGGACGTGATGTCTGGCCCCTTCGTCGGCAATCCCAAGACCGCCACCTTCCGCCTGCTCGACCTTGTGGGGCTCGATATCGCGGCGGGCGTGGCGGAGAACCTCTACCTTGCTGTGCCGGAGGATGAGGACCGGGAGCGGCTCAAACGGCCGGAGATCGTGCAGACGTTGCTGGAGCGGGGGGCGCTCGGCAAGAAGAGCGGCGAGGGTTTCTACAAGAAGATCGATGGCCAATACCACCCACTAAACCTTGAGACGGGCGAGTACGAGCCGCCGACCAAGCCGCGCTTCGACCTGATCGGCAAGCTGCGCAACGTGGAGCCGCTGGAGAAGCGCCTCAAGGCGATCTTCGAGGCGGACGCAGAGGATCGTGTGGCGCGGTTCTGGCGCGAGACAACGCTGCCTGCGCTGGCATACGCCTCCAAGCGTATTCCGGAAATTGTCGACCGATTGGTAGATGTGGACAACGCTATGAAGTGGGGCTTTGCACAGAAGCTTGGCCTTTTCGAGGCATGGGACGCCGTTGGCGTGCGTGAGGGTGTGGAGGCGATGAAGGAGATGGGTTGGCCGCCCGCGCCATGGGTGGAGGAGATGCTGGAGGCGGGGGCAGAGACGTTCTACCGACGCGACGAGAATGGCAAGGTGACCGGGTACTGGGACCCGAAGCGAGGGGACTACGTGGCACTCCAGCCGAGACCGATGGAGATCTCGATCGACGACCTCCGGGCAGCGGGCAAGGAAGTGCATCGCAACCCCTCCGCCAGCCTGCTCGACATGGGCGATGGTGTGCTGCTCCTCGAGTTCCACTCCAAGATGAACTCGCTCGATCAGGACATCGTCGCGATGGGCTTCAAAGCGCTGGAACTTCTGGAGCAGGATGAGTGGAAGGCGCTCGTTATTGGCAACCAGGGCGAGCATTTCTGTGTCGGCGCAAACATCGCGATGATCGGGATGGCAGCGAGTGCCGGCCAGACAGAGATCATCCGCGAGGGAGTCAACCAGTCCCACGAGCTGTTGATGCGTTTCCGCTTTAGCCCCAAGCCCGTTATCACTGCGCCGCATGGTATGGCGTTGGGCGGTGGCGCGGAGGTCGTCATGCATGGCTCCCGCGTCGTCGCGGCGGCGGAAAGCTACATCGGCCAGGTGGAGGTGGGTGTGGGACTCATTCCTGGCGCTGGGGGCGTCAAGGAGCTGGTGCGCCGTATCATCAGTCCGCCCATGCGTCGCGGCGCAACCGACCCGCTGCCCTTCCTGCAGAAGGCATTCGAGCTGATCGGTCTCGCGAAGGTTGCGAAATCCGCACAGGAGGCGCGGGAAAGGGGCTTCCTCTCCGAGGATGACCGCATCATCATGAACCAGGACCGTCTCCTTGCGGAGGCGAAGCGAACGGCACTCCAGATGGTCGAGGAGGGATACACCCCACCCGTCCGTGACGTGCCGCGCTGCTACGCGGTCGGGGAGAACGGCCTTGCCGCGCTGCGGGCCGCCGTCTTCGGCATGGTCCAGGGCCGCTACGCCAGCGAGCACGACGCCAAGATTGCCGACAAGCTCGCCTATGTCATCTGTGGGGGCGATCTCACCCAACCCCAGTGGGTCACCGAGGATTACCTCAACGACCTGGAAACCGATGCTTTCGTCGACCTCACGCAGGAGCCGAAGTCCCAGGAGCGCATCATGCACATGCTACAAACTGGAAAGCCGCTGCGAAACTAATCCAAAGAAAGCGAGGCGAACCGTGACCATTTCACCCCGACCGTTTGTGCGGGCCCAAGAGTGGCCGGAGCAGGGGGAGTGGACCTACGAGGATTGGCTGCGTTTGCCAGATGATGGCACGCGCTACGAGGTAATAAATGGAGTGTTACACATGACTCCTGCACCCTCTATCGCACACCAGGACGCTACTGGGAATTTATATTTCGCAATGAAGGGGCACGCCGATGTGCAAGACCTAGGCAAAGTTTTTATTGCCCCGGTGGATGTTCGATTGCCGGGACATCCTGTTCCCTTCGAGCCAGATATCCTCTTCATTCGTAAGAACCGAACAGAGATTATTGGTGAGCAGGAGATCGAGGGCGTGCCGGATCTGGTGGTAGAGGTCCTGTCGCCAAGTAATTGGTACTATGATCGTAAGGATAAATTCGAAGTCTACCGTGGGGCGGGTGTGCAGGAGTACTGGATCGTGGACTACCGTGCCAAGACGATCGAAGTGTTCGTGCTTGACGAGGGCGAGTACGTGCTCTTAAACAAGTGGGGCGTGGAGGACAGTGCCGGATCACGAGTGCTGGAGGGGTTTCAAGTCGCGGTGGCCGATGTATTTCGGCGATAGATGAGGTTGAGCGAAGGAGAACAGAGAGATGAAAGAGGCAGTTATTGTATCCGGCGTGCGTACGGCTGTGGGCAAGGCGCACAAAGGGGCACTTGCCACGGTGCGCCCGGACGACCTAGCCGCTACCGTGGTGAGGGAGGCGATTAACCGGGCGGGAATCGAGCCGGAGCTGGTAGAAGATGTGATCATGGGCTGCGCGATGCCGGAGGCAGAGCAGGGACTCAACGTGGCCCGGGTGGCGGCAATGCGAGCGGGACTGCCAAGTTTGGTGCCCGGACAGACGGTCAACCGGTTCTGCTCCAGTGGCCTCCAGACGATCGCCAGTGCCGCGCAGAGTGTCATGACCGGCATGGCGGAGGTTATCGTCGCGGGCGGTGTGGAGTCGATGAGTATGGTGCCGATGATCGGCAACAAGTTCGCCCCCAACCCGCACCTCGCCGCCGAGTATCCCGAAGCCTACACCTCAATGGGTCTGACGGCTGAGAATGTCGCGGAGCGCTTCGGAGTGAGCCGTGAGGATCAGGATGCCTTCGCCCTGCGCTCCCACCAACGGGCCGCGGCGGCGATCCAGGAAGGGAAGTTCAAAGAGGAGGTCGTGCCGGTCAAGGTGCGCAAGGTGTGGATAGACGACGAGGGACAGCGCCAGGAGGAGAGCTTGATCTTCGATACTGACGAGGGCGCACGGACCGATACGAGCATGGAGGCGCTCAGTAAGTTGAAGCCGGTCTTCCGCAATGGCGGTACCGTCACTGCCGGCAACGCCTCCCAGACCAGCGATGGCGCGGCGGCGGTCGTCGTGATGAGCCGTGAGAAGGCCGAGGAACTGGGCCTAGAGCCGATTCTCGCCTTTCGCTCTTTCGCTGTGGGTGGCGTCGATCCGGACATCATGGGCATCGGTCCCGTCAAGGCCATCCCGAAAGCTCTAGAGCTAGCCGGGTTGACACTGGAGGATATTGACCTAATCGAGCTCAACGAAGCCTTCGCGGCCCAGAGCCTCGCCGTTATTCGAGAGCTAGAGCTGGACGAGGAGAAGGTCAACGTCAATGGTGGCGCTATCGCCCTCGGCCATCCCCTCGGCTGCACTGGCGCTAAGCTTACCGTCCAACTCATGCACGAGATGCAGCGCCGCAACGCCCGCTACGGCCTTGTCACGATATGCGTGGGCGGCGGGATGGGCGCGGCGGGGGTGTTTGAGAATTTGAAGTGGGAGGCAGGGTCCGTGGAGCGGGGAGCGGGGAGCGGGGAGCGGAAGCCGTAAACGTGAAAGAAAGGAATATCCGTGAGGAAGTCAGACATCTACCAGCGAACTGTGTTTGTACTGGGTCTTGGATTGCTCACGTTGCTAGCCGTGATGGGGCTGATGTACGACGTGCGCCCTGTACTCGCGCAAGAGCAGCAGGACGAGCAGGAGCAACGTGAGTCGACTCCGGAGAGGCGATCCGTCGAAGGGATCGAATTGCGCGGTCGACGGGGCGGCGTTGTCGGGCGCGCCGACCTGACACCGACGCTCCGCGGGCGGGCAGTCCTGGAACTCACGGCACGTGGGTTCGATCCAGAGCGGCATCAAGTTTTGATCACGGATCGAGGTGTCTGCGAGGCGCCGAGGTTCGAGAACGTGGGGGATGTGATCCGCGATCTGGCGGAGGTGCAATTCTTCCGTGAGGCGCAGCTCCTAGCGGAGCAGACCCCCACGCCAGAAGCGGAAGAGGTAGTGCGCATGACGAGCGAGTTCGTCGCTATCCTCTCGGATTTCGATGTTACGGGGTTGGCGGATGAGAGCGGCAGTGCGCTCGTCGTGGTCCGGCGACCGGAGAGCGAGGATGGGCAAGCGCGCACCGAGCCGATCCCTGGTCCGATCCTCGCGTGCGGCGTGATAGTGCCACCCACTGGGATGACGCTGGAAGAAATCCTGGCGAATCCTGAGGCATTCACGGGCGAGCGCGTGACCGTGCGGGCTATGGTCAGCGAGCCGATTAGCCGTCAGGCCTTCCGAGTTGCGGCGGATGGAGAGGAGGTCGTCGTCCTGACACGTGCTCCACTACGCCGAGCGCTCGAGCCAGGTGAGCGCCTCGCCGTGAGAGGGGTCATCCGACAGTTCGATGAGGGCGCGATTGAGAGGGAATTCGGTATCGACGTGAGCGACGGACTGGCTCGTGAGCTGGAAAGGGGCGAGGTAGTTCTCATCGCCACTGGCGCCCGCCGCGAGCAGCCGACACTAGCCGCGGAACAAGCGGTATCACCGACCGCAACAGCGGTGCCGGCTGCGACAGAAACGCCGGCTGCGACAGAAACACCGGGCGGTCCAACCTTAAGCGCGCTGGCAGAAGCGGGCCAAGAGGTGTTCTTGGCCGAATGTGCCGCGTGTCACGGCGAGCAGGGTGAAGGCATTACGGCTCCCCCTGTCATCGGCGAGGACGCAAGCCTCGGAAAGTATGGGACCGCCCGGGGCTTGTTCAATTACGTCAGTACCACCATGCCATTGGATGCTCCCGGAAGCCTCAGCGACAGGGAGTACCTCCAAGTTATATCGTTCCTGTTGGCGGAAAACGACTACGTGGCAGAGGACCGCTCGCTCACGATGGAACAGTTGGCTGATATCCCGCTCGAATAGAGGGCATACTCGACGGCCTGCTCCAGCGTCATTGCCCCTCCCTCGCCCCATGCCGCCGCAAAGCTCGTCTCGTCAAGCTCTGTACGTATGGCGGTAATGAAGTGGGGTGCGTTGGGGCTTCCGGCATGGGAGACACGGATGTCTATCTCTTTTCGCAGTGCCTCGACGGCCGCGAACAAACGTGCCGCCCGCGCCGACTCTCCCCTAGCATGAGCCACTGCCCCTAAGCCCGCGCTTGTAACGCTTGTCGTAACGTTGGCTCAGCGTGACCATCAGCTACTAGATCAGGCAGAGCTGGTTCATCGACAATTCAACGGCATTCCATTCTCCAATCTCCAGTCTCCGTTTTCCACTCCGCATTCCGCACTCCGCACTCCCTACTAGATCTTGCTTGCGATGACCCCCGGCTCATAACGCATGATCGGACGCGTCCCCGACCCTCGTGCAACTTCTCGGAATCTGGCCTGGAGGAAGGCCGAAACGGTACTGGTCCAGGCAAAGGCGGCGGGCGTTCGATCCGTTCTTGGCTCGACCGGGTATCCCTCGACGAGTCGTGCACCCTGCTGCTCTGCATGCTTCACTTCTCGATTCGCCTGGCCTTTCTTCGGCAATAGTCATGGCTTCGAAGTTGCCAATAGCCTTCAGATCTCGTACTCTCTCCAGCTGTCCTCTTTTCGTCCCTGCTACAATTGTTCACGTACTCGCCACGTGCAAACGCGTCGTCTCACTTGCCTCGATCCGGTGGGCGAGGTGCTACTGAGAAGTGGATGCTAATTGAGGAGGATATTGTGTTTATGAACAGCGCGACTGACAGCTTGTTCCACTCGATCGTACAGGAGCTACGAGAGCATCTTGAGTTCCTCTATCCAGAGGTAGAGGTTGGGGATCTCCTTAAGCGGCTCGTGAGCCGGCTAGAAGAATTCTCCCGAGCTCACCCTGGGTTAAGAGAGAAGGTGCAAGAGGGCCGGGTCGACGAGCGGGACGTTATCCTCATCACCTACGGCGATCAGGTTCAGGAACCGGACAGATCACCACTTGAAATTCTCGATGAATTTCTGACAACGCACACGACTGGTTTCCTGAGTGGCGTTCACATTCTTCCATTCTTCCCCTATACCTCCGACGATGGCTTCGCAGTCGCGGATTATTTGGAGGTGAGTCCCCTACTGGGTGGGTGGGAGGACATTGAGCGGATTGCAGGGCATTTTCGCTTGATGGTCGACCTAGTCGTTAACCACGTCTCTTTCAGTAGCGATTGGTTCAAATGGTTCCGGGTAGGTGATCCCTACTTCTCCGACTATTTCATCACGGTAGAGCCGGCTACCAACCTTTCCATGGTCGTTCGCCCACGCGCTTTACCGTTACTGACGCCCGTTGAAACCGCTAACGGCATCAAGCATGTTTGGACCACTTTCAGCGCTGATCAGGTGGATCTTGACTTCGCTAACGCCGAGGTTTTGTTGGCGATGACTGATGTGTTGCTCGCATACCTCGATCATGGTGCTCGGATCATCCGCATGGATGCCATTGCTTACCTCTGGAAGGAGGTCGGAACCCCGTCGATTCACCTGCCTCAAACACATCGTGTCGTCCAGTTCTGGCGAACCGTGTTTGATGCAATCGCACCACAGGTTATCATCATCACAGAGACGAATGTGCCACATGAAGAGAACGTCAGCTACTTCGGTGATGGCACGAACGAAGCACAGCTGGTCTACAATTTCCCCCTTCCCCCGCTTACCCTGCATGCCTTCCTTAGTGGTAGTGCGCGGCACCTACAGCAGTGGGCTGCCACATTGACCACCCCTTCTGATGAGACAGCCTACTTCAACTTCCTCGCTTCACATGACGGTATCGGCGTGCGACCAGCCGAGGGTATTCTAAGCAAGGCGGAGCTACAACAGATAGTCGATCGAGTCCTACGATATGGAGGAAACGTCTCCTATAAGACTAACCCGGATGGTAGCAAGAGCCCATACGAGTTGAACATCAATTACTTCGATGCGTTGAACGATCCCTCGGCGGGCGAACCGCAATCGCTTCAAGTCGACCGCTTCATGGCATCACAAGCCATCTTACTCAGCCTGGCAGGCGTGCCGGGAATCTACGTTCACAGCCTGTTTGGTAGTCTTGGCTGGCCGGAAGGGGTTGAACAGACAGGACGCTACCGGACGATCAACCGCGAGAAGTTTTGGCGAGCGCAAGTAGAGACGGAGTTGGCTACCCCTGGCTCGCTACGCAACCATGTTTTCCATCGCTACCGACAGCTGATCCAAGCTCGGATCGCGGAGCCAGCGTTCCACCCACAAGGGGCCCAGCACATCATCCCTGCACATCCTTCCTTGTTCAGCTTCATGCGCACCTCGCCCGACGGCTCGAGCTATGTGTTGTGCATCCACAATGTCTCAAACGCTGTCCAGGATGTTAGCGTCGATCTTGCGGAATATCCTATTTCCTTGTTTAGGGAATTGACGGACTTGGTCACCCAGGAAGTATATCGCGCGGATGAGGATCAAACGCTTTCCCTCGCAGTGGCCCCTTATGCCGTACTCTGGCTTGGTTTCTAGCGTAGTCTTACGGAACAGACGAACGGGGAGTGCTGAATGAGAATCGGCTTTCTATCAACACGTCTCAGCGGAACTGATGGTGTCTCGCTGGAGGTAGAAAAGTGGACCGCGGTGCTTCACCGCATGGGGCACGAGATCTTCTTCTGTGCCGGCGAGTTGGGCGGGTATGCTGCGGAGGGTATGCTCGTTCCATTGCTACACTTCCAGCATCCGAGGATCGAGCGGCTGACAGAGCGGGCCTTCGGGAACGAGGGCGATCCATCCAGCGGCGTGCTGACGCACGAGATCGAGGGTATTGCCGGCGAGCTGCTCCCACCCTTGCGTGAGTGGATCCGCGCTCAGCGACTTGATCTCCTGATCGTGGAGAACGCGCTTGCCATTCCGATGAACCTGCCATTCGGGGTCGCCCTCACCGATCTCGTTGCCGAATCGGGCATCTCGACGATCGGCCACCACCACGACTTTTACTGGGAGCGCGCGCGTTATCAGAACAGCGCCATTTTCCCCCTGCTCGATCGGGTGTTTCCGCCCAACTTGCCCTCGATGCGGCACGTTACCATCAATTCTATTGCTCTACGGCGGCTACGGGAGCGGCGCGGCATCGTCTCAGTCGTCATTCCCAATGTACACAACTTTGCCACTCCCCCACCTCGATTGGACGAGTATAACCGTGATGTACGGGAATCGCTTGGGCTAAAGGAGGATGATCTTTTCGTCCTCCAGCCCACCCGCGTCATCCAACGCAAGGGCATCGAGATGGCAATCGAACTGGTCCATCTCCTTGATCTGCCCAACAAGCACCTGCTCATCACCCACAGCGCGAGTGATGAGGGACAGGCATACTGGGAGTGGCTCCGGCGCGAGGCCAATTCGCTACAGGTCGACATGCGACTCATCGACGACTGGGTCGCACCCCAGCGAGCGACTGTGAGTGATCGTAAGGTTTATTCCTTGTGGGATATTTACCCGCACGCAGACCTTGTCACTTACCCGAGCACCTACGAGGGATTTGGGAATGCGCTGTTGGAAGCCATCTACTTCAAACGCCTCATTGTCATCAATCGCTATCCGGTGTACAACGCGGATATTGCTCCCCTCGGCTTCGAGTTCATCGAGCTGGATGGTTTTGTAAGCGAGGCGGCCGTTCAGCAGACCCAAGGGTTGTTAGGCGACCCGGAGCGCGTCGCTGCGATGACGGATAAGAATTATGCCATCGCCCGAGAACACTTCTCTCTGGAAGTATTGGAGAGTAAGCTCAGGGAGTTGCTCGCGTCCTTCTCCTACACGGCTTCGACGATGTAGTCGTAAATGCGGCGCTTGATCCGAAGTTGATTGAGCTGCAGTCCTAGCTCGGCGACCTGCTCGTCGGAGGTGAACAAGTACGCTTCGGACAACTCGCCCTGCATCGCCAACTTCAGCTCGTTCAGCCGGACAGACAGGCGATATTCATACAACTCCCGTTTGATCACGTAGTAGCGATGCTGGAGGAAATAGCGTTCATTTCCGGTGGCCCGAGTCAGCTGTTCTTCGATCTGCTCCAGTCGACCTTCCAGTTGGGCGATTTTCTCCCGCAGTCGCTCGATAATTCGAGGATCGGGTAGGCCGTGATTGTCTCCCACGCGCCACGGCGGACCCTCCAGGGACGTAATGACGTGGTCGACGGCGACGTGATCGATGGGAGGCAGGGGCTGTTCGATCTCCATCGTGACAATAGCTTTCGGGGGGATCGTTATGACAGCAGCTTCTCGATGACCCCACACATCGGTTCGCAGGTAGGGTCGCGCTAATCGATGTTCCTTCATAGTCGGATTAAAAAACCGGGCGAGTAGCTTATCGTCGTACAGATGGAGACTGCTCAAAGGAAGATTCACCTGCAAGAACGGCCATTCGGTTTGCTCCCCATCGCCGCGCGCTTCTACGATTAGCGGCGGATTCTGGAAGCCCACGTTCAGTCGATGGATTGCCATATCATCCACCGAACCATCGCCGACGAGCACCCCGAGTTCGTGGCTCACCTTCCGCTCGCATCGTGCGTCTGGCACGTAGAAAAATGGGCCGGCATCTCCAACTCGATGCTCTAGATTGGCCGCGGTGAGCCACTCAACGGCCCGGCGCAGCGTGAGCGAGATGGTGCCGTCATCATCTGCCTGGTAGGCGTGCAATCCCTTGCTCAGGATAACTATGGACGACACCCCATCGGAGAGCGCTACAAAATCGTGAAAGGGAAAGCTCCTTACCGCTTCCAATTCCCGCTGTCCTAACAAGACATTTGCCAGTCCTCTTTCTAACTCACGAGGCAGCAGATCCATATCTACGGTGGGTCGCTGGACCACATCGAACGGCATCCCGGCATAAACCTGGCCGGATTGAGCCGTATGAAAGTCGATATCCACTCTAAAGTTCGTGCCTTGAGAGTCCAGATCGACTTGCCAGCGTATCAAGGGCGTCTGGTCAAACACCATCCGTACGGTTGCGGAGATATGGATCTCCTTCCAGGCCAAATCACACTCATACCGTAGCACGCAATGGATCTCACTTTCCTGCTCAAGGATTAACGGCCCATCGGCGCGACAGAGAGCGCGACGACGCCCCGTTTCACCAGAATAGGTATCTCCGTGCTCGTCGGCGACGACGAGTTGACCCAGGATGGCTTCACCTACTTGAACCCTTCCATCCGAATGGACGGCAGCGGAGTAATGATCATTGTACCAGACAAAGCCGTCGACAGGCTTCTTAGGCTGCTCGATCGGCCGTGTTCCCCTGATCGGCCAGACGCCGATACCCCTGGTCTGGACGTCGCAGAGCCTATCGTGGCAGATGTGCCATTCGTGGTAGGGAAAGGGATTCGTGCTGACTGCATAGGTATCAGGAGCAAAATCGCGCAGGATGTAGGATAGAGAGGTCTGGACATCTTCTTTGATCGCCTTCCATACCGCCCGATAATTGAACTCCATCTTCTCATGAACCTGATCGATGCTGACGCCGCAGATGCAATCGTGTACGGCGTTCTGTAGTAACGTTCGCGCCCAGCTTTCATACTGCTCAGCGTTGTAAGGGCGTCCCTTCAAGCGGGCAAGCACTGCGAGCGGCTCACCGAGCAGGTAGAGCCATTGTTCGCAGTCTCGATTCATGATTTTGAGGTAGGTTCTCGCCGAGAAGGTGCCTGGGAAGGTGGCGCCGTACTTGCCGGAGTTTAGCTCTCCGGCAATTGTGGGTAGGTTATCGAGCTCGTCGCGGATACGTCGGGCAAATTCCTGCGGGGGTGACTCTTCAAGTTTGAGGGCGGGCGGCAAGGGAGAGAGCTCTTGCAGATAAAAGCTCACAGGATCTTCCGGGTCTTCTTCCAGGTCATAGCCGTCAAACAGCGGAATATCCGGAGTCTGGTAGTAGGGCTGTAATTTGGCCACTTCTGCCTGCAATCGTTTGATGGCGACCTCGGGCACATGAGTGACGCCGTAGAGGTTACGATAACCCCCGAACAGGTTAATGGTGAATAGACAGTGGCCGTCACTGCCCCGCCAGTTGAAATAGGGTACCATTTGGGGCACCCCGCGCCATACATACACCGCCTTCAGACCAAACAACTGATGCAACTGGGGTGATTGCGCGATGTGGCCAAAGGTGTCCACCAGCCAGCCGACCTCATTTGTCCCTCCGTGCTTCTGCATGTCTTGCCAGCCATAGAGCAAATTGCGGATCAGGGCCTCGCCGCCGGTAAGTTGCCAATCCGGTTGGCAATAGTAAGGGCCGATAATGAGGTGACCGTCTTTTACCAAGCGGTTAATCCTGGCTTCATATTCAGGCCTTACCTTCAACAGATCCTCGATAACCAGCGTCTGCCCATCAAGTAGAAATTTGTAGTCAGGATTATTAGCCGCTAGCTGATCAATCTTGTCGGTTAGCCTCGCGATCCACTGGCTGGTGTAGACCGAGGTCAGGAACCATTCTCTATCCCAGTGGGTATGGTTGATGATATGGACGGTGGTACGTGTCATCGTGGTTGGGACTAGGCCGGATAGAGTACTTTCTCTGTGTTGGGGTCAATATAGCGAATCTTATCGGCTGGAAAGCGTAGCCAGACATCCGTATCGGGTGCGACCTGAAAATCAGGGTGCGTCGAGACTTTGACGGTGTCCTCGCCAATCTTCACGGTGAGCAAGTTCTGCGATCCCAAGGGCTCAACCACCTGCACGTTTACCCGGAGGGCATCCTCCGCTGGGTGGTTGAGCGTCTCCATATTCTCCGCTCGAATCCCCAAGACAACCGGCTGGCCGTCATACGAGCGCAGGAGCGGCTGCATGGCGGGAGCCGGCTCCAGTGTGAAGGCGCCAACGGCCACCCGAGCATCGCCGTTCTCGCGTTGCACCTGTCCTCGCATGAAGTTCATCGGAGGATTGCCGATAAAGCCGCCCACAAATTGGTTGGCTGGCCGATCGTAGACCGTTATCGGCCGAGCGTATTGTTGGATGACGCCGTCGCGCATCACGGCAATACGGTCGCCCATGCTCAGGGCCTCGATCTGGTCGTGGGTGACATAGATAGTGGTGGCATTGATCTCGGACAGCAACCGCTTGAGTTCGGCCCGCATCTCCAGCCGTAGGAGCGCGTCCAAGTTGCTGAGCGGCTCATCCATCAGCAGCACTTCCGACTGCATGGCAATGGCGCGCGCCACCGCAACACGCTGTCGCTGGCCACCGCTCATCTTGCTGGGATAGCGGTCAAGCATCTTCTCGATATGCAGGAGCTCCGCCGCCTGCCGCACGCGCCGGTCTGTTTCCGCTTTGTCAACTTTGTTCATCTTCAGGCCGAAGGCAATGTTGTCGTACACCTTCATATGCGGGAAGATGGCGTAACTCTGAAACACCATCGAGATCCTGCGTGCACGCGGGGGGAGATAGGTGACATCACGCCCCCCTATACTGATCCGACCCGAATCGGCCATGCCCAACCCGGCAATCGCCCGTAGCAGGGTGGTTTTCCCGCAGCCACTTGGACCGAGCAGCACCACGAACTCCTGGTCCTCGACAGTCAAACTGACGTTATCGATGGCAACGAAGTTACCAAAAGTCTTGGTTACGTTTTCGACTTTAATACCGGCCATGGTCACCCCCTATTTGGATACTTGTCCCCACATGTTAAACAAGTAGCGGCGGATGACGAAGATGAAGATCAAGGACGGGATCATCATGAAAAAACCCCCGGCAAATTGGTAAGGCTCTGACGATTGGTTCAGCACGCTTAGTACCTGCGCTGGCAAGGTGCGATTCTGCAGCGTGAGAATGCTTGCAGCGAACACCTCATTCCACGACATCACGAATGTGAAAATCGCCGCGGCTGCGATGCCCGGCAAGACGAGAGGCAGCACGATGTATCGGAAGGCCTGCAAGCGCGTGCTGCCGAAAACCAGAGCCGCTTCTTCCAGCTCATAGGGAATGCTGGCAAAGACACTGCCGATAACCAGAACTGTGGTGGGTAGTGTCAACGCGGTGTGCATCAGGGCCAGGCTGTAGACGCTGTCGTAGATGCCGAAGTTGATGAACACGACTGCCAGCGGGATGGCCAAGACCACGATCGGGAACGCGCGCACGGCTAGGATCGACAGCCGGAAGAAATCGCGTCCAGGGAAAAGATACCGCGAGATGGCGTACCCGGCTGGTGCAGCAATAAGCGTGGACAGCACCAGGGTAATTAGAGCAACCACGATGCTGTTGATCACGCCAGGAATGATTCCTCGCGATTGCAGAAAGAAGGTCATTGTATCTAGCGAGAACGGGATGAAAGGCAGGACCCCTTTGGGGTAGGAGCGCACCGCCGTGGGGGTGGTGAACGCCATCGAGCCGAGAAGGAAAATGGGAACCAGAATCCATAATGCGATCAGGATTGCTACAAGGTAGATCAGTGCCCGGTTCAGCCGCTGACGTCGGATCATGCGGCGATGGATCGCTTGTACTTCTTCGCTCGCTTCAACGTGGGTTGCGGTCGTTTGAGGGATGGTGGTGCTCATGTCGCCATTTCCTCCTGAGAACGTATGGTGCGTAGATATAAGACTGCGCTTCCCATTGACAATAACAGAATCAGCCCGGCGTAGGCGGCGGCCACGTTGGCATTACGAAACTGGACGTACTGTCGGTATGTCTCGTTCGCCAGGACGGTGACTACATCGCCTCCGCTCAGGGCAATGACGACCGCGAAGACTTGCAACGCCAGAATCGTGCGCAGGATGAGCGCCACCTGCAGACTAGGCTTAAGCATCGGCAGAATCACGTACCGGATCCGTTGCCACAGCGTCGCGCCGAACACTTCGGCGGCCTCCAACACTTCGTCGGAGATGGCCTGCAAACCGGATACGACGATCACCATCACGATGGATGTTGCCCGCCACACTTCCGCCAGCCAGATGGCAATAATAATCCAGTAGCGCGTGTCAGCCGCGAGGTAGGTCGTGGGGCCGTCAATCAGGCCAAGGCCCTGCAAGAAACTGTTGAGAAAACCAGTTCGGGTGAAGATGGAAAACCACAGAATACCCACAGCCAGCTCGGAGACGCCCAGCGGGATGGTGAACACGTATAAGAAGAGAGAATTTCCCTTTAGGCGGGCCTGAACGATAAGGGCCATGACAATTGCCAGGATAAACTGGACGGGGATGATCAAAACCATGAGTAGCAGGGTCGTTGTTAGGGCGGGCATGAAGAAGCGATCGCTGACCATTCTGTTGATGAACTCGGTGGTGAATGCACCGGTG
>JALZCF010000497.1 GCA_030863245.1 Chloroflexota bacterium | reverse complement strand
GAGGAAGGGCCGAGGCTGAGCGGCCCCGGCCCTCTGTTCGCCCGTGCGGCCTTCTCTCTAATTAGTAGCAGCATTATGATCCACAGAGAGGACGAGCTTAGACGCGATCCGCTCTGGCCGGTTTCTGCCTGGCTAAGCGGCACTCCGCTTAAAGGCTCTAGTCTTATCGCACACATTCGCCACCTCGGACCCCTCCAGAGCAGGCCCTTGCGCTGTCAGCGCGATCCGGGCCCTGTCCACCGTACCTGAGCCAACCTTTTCGGACCGGCTATCGGGTCGAACCTGACACCGAGCTGCGCCAGCAGCTCTCTAAACCTGCTACGTATCGGGTGCCACGTCGTCGTCACGTTGGCTGTCCGCAGGTAGGCGTGGGTGACGAACAGAGGGTGAGGTCGTCGTTTGCCACCGTGGGTGAGACAGATCGCCCGTGACAGGCACGCGGCGGCTGGTGTACCCTTTGCTCCCCACGCCGTCAAGCGCCACCACTGGCGTCGGCAAGAGGCGGGTGATCATGGTCGCCGTGGGGCACGTGGGGGTGGCTCAAGCCGCCAAATTGGCTTGGCAGACGGCTTCCCCCCAACCATCGGCGCCCATCGACGTATCAGCTCCTATTCCTCGCCGCTGCTCTCCTGAGCTTAGGGCTTCGTCACCTGGATGATCTTCACCTGGTCGCCGATCGGCTCCGTCAGCTGCGACACCGAAGAAAGCGTACGGCTGGGGTGCGTCTCGGCGTCGTCAGCTGGACCGGACGAGGCGATGTTTGTCGGGTCGAAAACTCTGACCGTCTTCATCGCACTCGGGAACTGCACCGTCACGTTCTGCGGGCTCACGCTGATCAACTGGTCCGTATTCCGATCGTAAGAACGGACTTCCTGCCACAGCGCCAAATAGAATGTGCCATCGCACTTTTGGAGTAGCACGCTATGAACGTCCGCCGAGGCGTTCTCGAGGTCATAGGCGAGGCTCCCAGCCCGACAAGGCCCACCGGGATCTTCGACGATGTCGATCATGTTCTCCATGGCGCGGAATACGGGCTTCTTGCGGAAGTTGTATGCCATGAGACCGAAGTTGCTCTCGGGGTCGGTTATGCCGTTATTCCTCCAGTCGTAGAGCTGGTAGTGGTAGCCCCTGCTCACCCCGACGCGGAAGTATTCAAGGCTGAGGCGCGGGGCGTAGATGGCGTGGGCGGCCTCCGAGATACCCTGGCTATTGGTCGAGGTCTGGTAGCCGGTCTCGCTCGCTACGAGGAAGCCGGTATCCTTTCCGGCCAGGTAGTTAGCCATCGGCACGTCACTATCGAGCAGGCGGCTGTAGCCGGGCGGGTCGCTAGTCTTCGCCCCGTGCGGCGGGTTGCCTCCGGGGTAGGAGTGCATGTTGCGCCAGTCGCAGAGGCCCGTTAGCTGCGGTATCTCGCTTATATCCGGGTAAGGGCGCAGGATGGAGGGGCACGCTACGGGGAGGTCGGGATGGTTGGAATTCTGTACGGCGTTGTACTGCATCGTGTGGTATTGCCTTAGCTCTTCGCCCCAATCTGGGTTGGAGCCGTCGAGGTTCGTGCCGTTGTGCTCGTTCGCCCCCTCCACGGCTTCGAGCCCCGGTCCCACTTCGGCAACGAGTTCGTTCACCTTCGCCGCGTTTATCATTGTGGTGCCGAACGAGTCCATGTTCGGATGCAGGATGGACTTGATGCCGTAGGTGTCGTAGAGGTCGGCAAACTTGCCGTTGATCTGAGCATCCCGCGAGTCGTCGTAGTCAACCCAATGGTCACGGACGTGCTTTACACCAAGCTCGCCAAGGGCGGGCTTTATCTGCGTCTCGTACTTCGTGATGTAGCCTGTATTGGTGAACTTGAAATGCGTCACGACCCCGATGGAGTGCCAGAAATCGTAAGCGCTCTTTGCCTGCACCTCAGGAATGGCGCTTGTTTGGACCGTCCAGGTCCGGCTGGCGGGCGTGGCGTCCTCGTTTCCGGCTGCGTCTTTGGCCTTGACGCGGAAGGTATGCTGTCCATCTGCCAGTCCCGAGTAAGACTTCGGGCTAACGCAGCTAGAGTAGGCTGCCCCGTCGAGGCTGCACAGGAAGGTGGAGCCGCTCTCGTTGGACGAAAAGGCGAACGTCGCAGCGCTATCGTTGCCGGTCCCGCTCGGCCCGGAGGTTATCGTGGTCTCCGGCGGCGTGGTGTCGGACGGCCCGTCGGGAACGCGGAAGTAGTCGACGTAGAGGTTGCGGCTCGTGGCGCTCGTGTTGCGGGCCTTTATCTGCACCTCGCGCGTCTCACCCGGATTGGCCGAATGGGGGAACCTGTACTCGGCGTAGGTGTTGGAGGGAACGGTCCTCTCACCGAGGCTGGTTATGGTGGAGCCGTTCTTTAGGCGCACTTCCACCCTCGGGGAGCCCCCCGATTGGGTCGCGCGAGCGCGCACCACTATCTCCTGGCTCGCCTTGCTCCAGGTCACTGACTTTCGCGCGACGGCAGAGTTGGTGTAGCGAAGCGCCTGCCCGCCCTCGGCGGCAGAGTCGTTGATAATTGACGTGCCGTCTTGCGGCACGTGGCTCATGGCCTCGCCCTGCACCTTGATCATGTCGGTGCTCTGCGCGCTTGCGTGGCTCGCCACAATGACGATGGCTATTGCTCCAAGCGCAAGCGCAACCTTGCGCACCCCAAAGAATGGGAACAGAATACTCAATGTGTTCACAGATGCCTCTCCGTGTCTGTGGATCATGCCTCGGGGAGCTGCAACTCCCCGGGGCCCTGCTGTTTTGCTTACCGTGCTGGCTCTACGGTTGCCTCGTGGTAATAACCCTTCCCCCTCTACGCTCTGTGCTGCGCTTGTTCAGCAACCGGTGCGACGGCGCGGGCCCTGGAGTTTGACCGGCTGAGAAAAGCACAGTAACCACCGAGGACCTGTGGGGTGTCGGTACCCAGCTTAGAGAGCCGGCAAAAACGCTCAGACCCAAATCACAGTATTCGCTCCTTTCGGTAACCCGGCCACCTCACACCTGAGGTCCGTTGGCTTTGCGTGCCCGTCTCGCGACGGGGTTGCCTTTTTCGTGGACGCATACAGAGATTACCATTCTGGAGTAGTAGGACGCGAAACTTTCCGGCGTTGTGGAACACATCTCCTCCCGCCCCTTCTGCGGCGCATGATCTCCCCCCGTTCGGCAGCCCGGCTGTCTCTGGGAGACCCGTGGCCTTGCCCCCCCGCCTCGCGGCAGGTTCGCCCTTTCGCAGCGCTAGGGTGTCTGCGCTGCCTTCACTACACTTAGTATGGTCGCTCTTGTTGAGTATTACGATATGCCATCCGGCCATTTTCCAAGGGCCAGATAGCCTTCTTTGTCGGCCCGATGGCACTGTGTCTCTGGTCGGTATGAAGGCGGATCGGTTCGGACCGGACCCCGGCCGGAGAACCGCGGCGACTGCTAGATGACCTTTGTGGCGGCGCATACACTCCCCCTGTTCGGTAGCCCGGCCACCTCCGAGAGGTCCGTAGCTTTGCGAACCCGCCTCACGGCGGGGTTGCCTTTATCGCAGCGAGGGCCGCGCCGACGGCCGCATCGCCTGCC
>JALZCF010000490.1 GCA_030863245.1 Chloroflexota bacterium | reverse complement strand
CCGTAGCACCATCGTCATCGTCACGCACAACCTCTTTCAGGCCCGGCGGCTCGCAGATGACGTGGCGGTGCTCATTGATGGACAACTGGTGGAGCAGGGGACGCCCCACCAGATATTTGAGCAGCCGCGCGACCCACGAACGGCCGCTTTCTGTCAAGGGACGATGGTGTACTAAGCGCCTGGGGAGGGAGCAGGGAAAGCTATCAGGACAAGTGGATATCCTCCTCAATCATCATGTCCACGGGCAATTCTTCGACGATCAATCGCGCCCGCGCCTGAAGGGTCTCGTCACCCCTCAAAGTTCCATCCTCGATGGCCTCGCGGACGGCCTTCTCGATTTCGCGTTGGGCAGTCACGCCGAAGCGCTTTAGGAACTTCCGCAGGTCGAGATTGAACTGCTCTTCGTTCATAGGCATTCTCCGTGCCAGTGAGGATCAACTCTGTTTGTTCACGGCGTCGGCGCTCGGGGCGCCCTCCGCAAGCCAGCTCCGGAAGTGGGGGTCCTGGCACGCCACGTGATATTCATCGAGGATCTGGATGGCGAGTGCCCGTACGGGTCCACTGCCCGCCGGCATGCGGAGCACCTCGGTCAGTAACCAACCCTCAAATTCCTCAGGGGCCGGGTCGTCCTCGATCACGCGCTGGAGCAGGTCGCGCTTGACATTCAGGCCGATCTTGTCTGGCGTGGTATCACGCTTGCGGCGCTTGCGCCGCCCCTCGGAGGCATCCAGCGCCTGAAGAAGCTGGTGACTGAACTCCCTTGGACGCAATAACGTATTCTGCTCGCTCATCGTCCCCATGGCAACCATCCAAATCTACGCTCGACTGGCTCTAGGCGGACTTTGAGTGGGAAGCCAGGCGCCGTCGGGCGTGCGTATCCGCGATCCAGCGCCGCCATGTCCAGCTCTAGCGTCGTCAGGTCTTTCAGGGCGATCGCCTCGGGTGTGAGCGGGCTGATGACGGCGAAGCTTTTCAGGTAACTGTGGCACCGGCCGCAGGTGATAGCCTGCCGACTCTCGTGCTCGCCCTCCGGAGCAAGGTATCCGAGCGTGCGATGATCCCGGTTCCCGCAGAAGGTGCAGCCGTGATGTGGAAAGGACCATGCGATCGCGCAGCGCCCACAGCGTAGCCATCGCCGCTGCTCCAGCCCACGCACTTCCGCCAGTGTAGGCCAGGCTGCGCAGAGCGGGCAGTAGCCTCTATCCCATTTCACGCCCTTCAGCACGGGAGCTGCTTCACGACCAATAGCTAGGAGGAGAGGTAGAGTGGCGATGTGAGCGATGGTCGCCAACAACGACATATCCACGCCTGCCTCGCCCGCTATGACCTCCAACCGCTCGCTGTCGCCGGTGATGCTTGCCTCTAGTAGCACGACGGCGTCCACATCGGTGGGCCTTCTGAACGTGCCTCCACCCAAGGCCTCGCGCAGGGGCTCTGCCTCTGCCACGCCCGCCTGGATCGCTACAGCGGCCAATTCCCGCATCAGGCTCAAAACTCGCTGGGCGTCTATGTTCACCCGTGACTTGTGTAAGAGCGGCTTACCCGCATCTACCTTGTCTCGCTGGAGAAAGGGCACGCTGTCGGACCAGAAAGGCGCGCTGGCCGCGCGAAATGCCGTGGCGTATAGCGCAGCCAGCGGGGCCACGGTTGGATCGCTCTCCATCAGCGCATCCAGTCGCTCGACTGTTGGCGCCGTCACTCGTCATCCTCCTCGCTCTCCTCAGCCTCCTCGAGCAACTCGACCTCCTCCATCTGTTCGGTCTCCTCGCTCTCCCCGGTCTCCTCGATCCGCTGGCTCGCCAATCCCATGATTGGCGTGTCCCAGTATGGCCAGACCTCACCATGGAACTCGATCGGTGTGTTTGGGTCGCGATTGCCGATGTCGGCGCCCAGCCCACCAGCCCGCTGCCGTCCTGCTTCTGGACTGCAGGCGGAGAGCAGCATTGCGCCGACAAGGAGGATGAGGATGAGCACTACTTTTATCTGAGCAGCCATGTTGTTACTTCCTCCACAGACTCAGAAGAGAGGACGATGACCGCGCGTAGGATGAAACCGCCTACCAGCACCAACACGGCCGCCGCGGGAAGACTCCAATTGCCAAGAAGGTTGGGCCGCCAGTGGAGTAACAGGGGAATCAAGATACCGAGCAGAACGACGCCGATCAGCAGGAGGAGACCCCAACTGCTCATCCAGATCTCGAACAGGGCACCCAGCGAGATCGCGACCGCAGCCAGCACCACCAACTCGATGAGCAGGGCCCAGCTATCCATCTGTTTGAGCCAGGCGACCGACGGGGGCGCCACCCGCTTGCGCGCCCACGCCAACAAGAGGAGGAGCGCAGCCGCGGTCGACGCGGCCGAGATGAGAAAGAGAGGGCCGATTAGGTAGGTATCCGCCCAGATGGGCCGGTTGGTCACGGCGAGCAAGACTCCCGTGTAGCTGGCGATAAAGAAGGCGACCAGGGCGCCGACGAAAACAACGAGGATCTTCAGCACGCCGTGGCGCAGCACCCGTAGCGGTGACCAGGAAAGACGGCCCTCCTCCGCAAGCGACGCTAGGGCCATGAGCAGGGCGATGGCGCCGAAGATGAGGAGCGCCCACGATCCAACTGACATCGGCGACCACCACTTAAACATCGGAAGGGGCGGTCGCTCTGATTGAATCAACATGTGCCAGAAGCGTTCCGGACGGTTCAGATCCAGGATCAGCAGGGGCGCAGCGGGCAGGATCATGACGAAGGCAGTATAGTAGGCCAGCCGCGCCATCGGGCGGTCGAATGCGGCGCCGTAGAGGTCAAGCATCGCGCCGAGGAAGAAACTCCCGGCGGAGAGGCCACCGAAGAAGAAGTAGAAGACGACCAGCCAGTGCCAAGCCGGTGGTTCGGTGAACAGGGTATCAGGTGGTGGCATCATATCCTCCTATTCCAGCTCGCCGTTGGCAAGCTGCTCCACACGACGGTACCGGAAGCCCAATATGCCAAGGAAGGCCATCGTCGCCGCCCCAACGGCAGAGAAGAACGAGCTGGGCAGGAGATTACGCGTGGGCAGCCTCGGTCGGGCCGGCAGGGCATAGACCTCTGGCTCGTTTACCAGGAGGAAGAAGGCGTTCAAGCCGCCAATCTCCTCTGTGTAACCGTCGTCCGGCACACCGTAGAGGTAGGCCTCTGTGCGGCCCTGCTCGTGCAGCTGCTCCACCCGCACGGCGGCAAGCTCCATCAGCTCGTCGACCGGCCCGAAGCGGATCGAGTCCGTCGGGCAGGCTTTGGCGCAGGCGGGCTCCAAGCCGACCTGGAGGCGGTCGTAGCAGAGTGTGCACTTCTGCGCGGTCTGCGTAACGGGGTTGATATCGATCACGCCGAAGGGGCAGGCACCGATACAGTCACGGCACCCATTGCAGACGTCGGATTGGATCACGACCGTGTCGAACTCGGTCCGAATGATGGCGTTCGTAGGACAGACCTCAAGGCAGCCTGCCTGCACACAATGCTTGCAGACGTCGCTCATCATCACCCATTGTGCCTCCGTGCGGTCCGGGCTGAACTGCTCGATAAACTGGACGTGCCGCCAATGGATACCGTCCAGCGTGCGGGTGTTGTCGTAGCTGTTGCCGCTGAGGACGTTCTCCCCGCCATTGGTGGCGGGGAGCTGGTTCCACTGCTTGCAAGCGACCTCGCAGGCCTTGCACCCAATGCAGACCGTGACGTCGGTGAAGAATCCCATTGCTTCAGCCATGCTACGCCTCCTCTCGCGCCTTCTCGACGTTGCACATGAAGGCTTTGCCCTCGTGGATCGTCACGTTCGGATCGCCCACGAGCGAGGTCAGGTCGTTGACCACATCCCCCGTCACGACACCGGTGTACCCCCAGTGCCAGGGCATCCCGACGTGGTGCACCGTATTGCCATCCACGACGAAGGGGCGCATGCGCCGCGTGACTAGTGCCTTGGCTCGGATGGAAGCGCGTGGCGTGGTGATCTGTACCCAGTCCAGGTTGTCGATGCCCTTCTCCTCGGCCAGTTCCGGGCTCATCTCGATGAATAGTTCTGGCTGAAGCTCGGCTAGCCATGGCAGCCAGCGGGTCATCACACCAGAGAGGTGGTGCTCCGTCAGGCGGTAGGTTGTCATGATGTAGGGGAAGTTCGTGTCCCCGATAAGGGCCACCTGGTTCCCCTCCACATCCCAGTACTTGAGTACCGGGTTAATCTGCTGCTCGTAGAGCGGGTTTCTGATCGGTGCCTCCAGCGGCTCATAGTGCGTCGGGAGCGGCCCGTCCACTAGCCCCGTCGGGGCGTAAAGCCAGCCCCGCCCGTCCGCCTTCATGATAAACGGATCCGAGCCAGAGTGGGCATTTAGGCCGATGCCATTTGGGTCGGCTGGCGCATCCGGCGGCTTGCTTGTCGGGAAGTCTGGAATATCGTAACCGGTCCACTGCTCTCCATCCCACCAGATCCACCTCTTGCGCTCGCTCCATGGCTCGCCGTCGGGGCGGGCAGAGGCACGATTGTAGAAGATGCGGCGGTTGGCAGGCCAGGCATAGGCCCAGCCGAGGTGGCTTCCCGGGAAGTTATCCTCATCGGCTTCCCGATTCGCTGCCCGGTTCTCCTCCGGGCTGGGGTAGATGCCGCAGTAGATCCAGGAGGCGCAGGTCGTCGAGCCGTCATCCTGTAGCTCTGAGAAAAGTGGCAGGTGCACGTCCGGCTCATCCGTGTAGTAGCCATTGATCTCCTTGAGTATCTTGTGGATATCCGGCTCGCCCTTGATGCTCGTGTTTTCCGGTTCCTCCCCCTCGTCGTAATCGTAATCCCAAAGAAGGTTCCTGAAGCCCTGATCCTTTGGGTCGTCACTGTTGGCGTAGAGGCGCTTCAGGCGCAGGGCGAGCTGGTGCGTGAACCATGCATCAGAGCGGCAATCGCCCGGCGGGTCGGCCGCTTTCTCGTGCCACTGCACCCAACGTTGGGTATTGGTGAAGGAGCCATCCATCTCGGCAATCTGGGCCGAGGGGAAGAGGAAGACCTCTGTCTGGATATCCTCGGAGCGAACCTCCCCGTTCCGGACCTCAGGTGCCGCGTACCAGAAGGCAGCGGTCTCCGTCTCGAAGTTATCCTTGACCACCAACCATTCGAGATTGGCCATTGCCCTGCGCTGCAGGCCCCCGTTCAGCGAGGTCGCCGGGTTTTGCCCCATCGCGAACATCCCCTTGACCTCGCCAGCCGCCATCGCGACCATCATCGGCATATGCGAGTGGTCACCGTAGATCTTGGGGTGCCAGTCGTAGCCAAAGTCGTTCTCGAGCGTGGCCGCATTGCCGTACATGGACTTGAGGTAGCTGACGAAGAACTTGGGCATATTAGCCCAGTAGCTGGTGGCCAGGGTCTCCGTCGCCAGGTAGTCCTGGAGCGTGTCATGCTGCTTCAGCGCGCTTGGCGCAGGCATATACCCCTGGATGCTGTGGTAGAGGGTCGGTATATCCGTAGAGCCTTGGATGGTGGCGTGGCCGCGCAGGGCCAGGATACCGCCGCCGGGCCGACCCATGTTGCCGAGCAGCAACTGGAGCAAGGCGCAGCAGGAGATGATCTGTGGTCCCATCGTGTGCTGCGTCCACGCGACGGCGTAGCAGAAGGAGGACGTTCGATCGGGCCCCGAGTTCTCCACCAGCATTTCAGCCACCCTCAGGAAAGTCTCCTGGGGACATCCGGTCACGCGCTCGACCATCTCCGGCGTGTAGCGCGAGAAGTGGCGGCGGAGGATCTGGAAGACCGTGCGCGGATCCTCCAGGCTCTCGTCACGTAGGGGCGGAGGGTTGCGGAGCGACTCCACCAACGGATCGAATGGCGGGCCAGGAGGCACCTGCTCTTCCTCGTCAGGATTACCTGATTCCACCTCCTGCTCACCCGACCGGGCGGTAGCAGCTGAGCGTCCCTGGTCGCCGACCGCGGTCCGCGCGTACTGCCAGGTTACATTATCGTACTGGGCAAGGAACCCGTTCAAGGGGTCGCCCTCGTATTCCATCAACCCGGAAAACACGCCATCCAGGTCCTCGGTATCCTGGAACTCCTCGTTGATGATAGTGGATGCATTGGTGTAGTTGACGACGTACTCTCTAAAATACTTCTCGTTCTCGATTACATAGTTCACGAGGCCACCGAGGAAGGCGATATCGCTACCCGCGCGGATGGGCGCGTAGAGGTCGGCCAGCGCCGAGGTGCGGGTGAAGCGGGGATCCACGTGGATGAGCTGAGCCCCCTTGAGCTTAGCCTCTGTCACCCAACGGAAAGCCACCGGGTGACACTCAGCCATGTTGGAGCCCATGATGACGATGCAGTCGGCGTTCGCGAGGCTGCCAGCGTGGAGCGTCGCGGCGCCGCGTCCAAGTCTTACCCCCAGACCGGGGACACTAGAGCTGTGTCATATACGGGCCTGGTTTTCGATCGGTACGATGCCAAGCCCCCGCATCAGCTTCTGCTGGATGTGGTTCCACTCGTTGTCCATCGTGGCACCGCCAAGCGAGAAGATGGCAGTGGTGGCGTTGACGCGCTTTTCCCTGACCTCGCCTCTGGCATCCCTGACCTCCACAATCTCCTGGAAGGTCTCGTCGCGTGTCTTTTTGACCAACTCGGCCACGCGGTCCATCGCCCGGTCCAGTTCCCAGACTTCCCACTCGGTTGCGCCAGGAGAGCGGTGCAGGACTTTGGTCAGACGGTTGGGGTTGACGTGGAGCTGGTAGGTGGCTGCACCTTTGGGGCAGAGGTTCCCGTAGTTGACAGGGCTCTCAGGGTTACCCTCGATGTTGACAATCTGCCCGTCCACCGTGTGGACAAGGAGCCCGCAGCCGACGGCACAGTAGGGACAGACACTCGGGTATACCTTGGCGTCCCTGATACGGATATCCTGGGCCCGCGCGGCCTTGGGCCGGAGGTCGGCCCCCAATCCTGCCAGGCCCCCTACGGCAGTGCCCGTCATGGCGCCTCTGAGAAAGGCGCGGCGAGTGATGCGTTGGGTCATAGTCGGTGCCTTTCTATGCACTGCTGCCGGATTTTATGCAGGACGCCGCCGGCAGCAGGGGCGGGCGTCTTGCGTGCCATGGGTAACTCCAGGAAAGGGAGAAACAACAATCGCTCCTCGTTGGGCGATTTGCTTGTTGATGCCTATCTTTTCTTGTTTGATGGATTGATGAGAGTTAGGACCAGATAGTGCAAATAGAGATCGTTCAGGTGGTACTCCAGGTCCTGGTAAAAGTATTGCTCTAATATTAATGAGGAAGTCCGGTTGAGTGCTATTGTATCGGAAAGTTACTAAAGAAGTCAACCCCTTTTTTGACAGCTACTTGAACCTGCTAGATCTTCAGCCCTTACTCGTGCTCTTCGACTTGCTCTAGAACTTCCGCTATCATGTCCGCGCCTTGTTCATCGGAGGTTGCAGGACGAAACAGGGCAATCGTGATCCCAATGGACTGAGTCATGTAAGATGGTGTGTGAGCGAGAAGCCTCGACTGTGGCATACTATTTGCAGGCCGATATATCCAGTCCAGTGGACCTAGCCTTGTTGGCGTCGTACAACTTCCAGGTGTGATACTTTCAAGATTTCATCACTTTTCAAGCAGGAAGATCACGAACACTCCCACTGCTCCCAGGATTTCCATAGCGAGTGGTAGCAGCTTCACCACGTGAACGCCAAACACAATACGCCTATGTCTCAGCTTTTCCGTCCGCGTAGCAATACCATCGTCAGGATGGGCCTTCTCGGCGTGGGGCTCGTGCTGGCGTTACTTGTTGCGATTCTCTTGACGCTTGATCGCTCCCCCTATGCACAGGGAGTAGGGGTTGCCGTCCCGCAGCCGGTACTGTTCAGCCATGCCCTTCACGTCGGGCAGCTTGAGTTGGATTGCCGCTACTGCCATACCTCCGTTGACGATTCCACCTACGCGGGCATCCCGTCCACTCATACCTGCATGACCTGCCACTCGCAGGTGGCAAGCAACAGCCCTCTACTCGAGCCCGTGCGCTACAGCTACGAGAACGACGCTCCGCTTGTCTGGAACAGGGTCCACACGCTCTCCGAGAGTGTGTACTTTCCCCACGCCATTCACGTGCAGAAAGGGGTTGGCTGCGAGACCTGCCATGGCCGGGTGGATCAGATGCCGCTCGTGTGGCAGACTGAGTCGATGACGATGGAGTGGTGTCTGGAGTGCCACCGCGACGTAGAACCCTCCATCCGCCCCGCTGATGAGGTTTTCACGATGGGCTGGGAGCCAACGACGGGGCAACAGGTCGAGTTGAGACGTGAGCTGATGGAGTTTGACGATCGGGCCGACAACGTATTGACTGATTGTTCGACCTGCCACCATTGAGAGATTAGAGAATCGAAGGGTAGAGCGCATGCAAGAAGAGCGTTATGATCCGGCCGCCATTCGCGCGCGCCTGGCTGAAATACAGGGTGAACGGAGACAATGGCGAAGTCTGGAGGAGATGGCGGAGTCGGAGGCATTGCAAGATTTCCTAGAGCGCGAGTTCCCTCGGCAAGCCGTCGCACTAAGGGAGGGTGTCGATCGTCGTACCTTTCTGAAGATCATGGGGGCGGCACTGGCCCTGGCCGGGGCGAGTGGCTGTACGGTGGGGCCGCCTGAGGAGAAGATCATCCCCTACGTCACGCAGCCCGAGGAGATCATTCCAGGCAAACCGCTCTTCTTTGCGACCGCTATGACGTTGGGAGGCTTTGCCACTGGCGTGCTCGTCGAGACCCACGAGGGGCGTCCAACCCGGATCGAGGGGAACCCGGACCATCCCGCGAGCCTCGGCGCGACCGATCCCTTTGCTCAGGCCTCCATCTTGGAGCTCTACAACCCGGATCGCTCCCGGCATCTGACCAATTTACAGAACATTTGGAGTTGGGACGATTTCCGGGCCATGCAGCTGAACTCCATCCTGGCGGACCTGCGTGAGAACGACGGGACCGGGCTACGGATCCTGACGGAGACTGTTACCTCGCCCACCCTTGCCGGCCAACTGGAGGCGCTACTCGACCTGTTCCCGCAGGCCCGATGGCATCAGTATGAGCCGGTCGCGTGGGATTACGTCGTGGAAGGGTCTCGCCTGGCTTTCGGCGAGGTCGTCAACACCATCTACAACTTTCTGGACGCGAACGTCATCCTCTGCCTTGACGCGGATTTCCTCACCACCTTCCCGGGGCACCTGCGTTATGCCCGGGAGTTCATCGCGCGACGCAAGGTGCGGGTGGAGGAGGCCGAGATGAGCCGTCTGTACGTGGTGGAAAGCATGATGACGAATACGGGAGCTATGGCTGATCACCGTCTCCCGTTAGGGCCGACCCAGATCGAGGCGTTCACGCGCGCGCTTGCGGCAGCAGTGGGTGTCGAGGCAGGGCCCGTTCCCGAGACATTCCACTTTGATAGCCAATGGTTCGCCACTCTGGTGCGCGACCTGCAACAGAACCGAGGCGCCAGCATCGTGATACCGGGTGTTGAGCAGCCGCCCGCCGTCCACGCCCTCGCACACGCCATCAATGCCGAGCTGGATAACGTCGGTAGTACGGTGATTTACACACCGCCCGTCGTCGTGAATCCGGTTAACCAGACGGAGGAGCTGCAGGAACTGGTTCGGGATATGGCAGCGGGCGAGGTGGAAACGCTCGTTATTCTGGGTGGCAACCCCGCCTTCGGTGCCCCGGTCGACATCCCGTTCGCATCCTACCTCACCGAGATCCCTAATACGATCCACCTCTCTCTCTACCTGAATGAGACCTCGGTGCTCTGCGACTGGCACATCCCCCAAAAACATTACCTAGAAGAATGGAGCGACGCGCGCGCCTTCGATGGCACGGCGAGCATCATCCAGCCCATCATCGGCCCTCTCTGGGAGGACACCCGCTCCGACCATGAGCTGCTCGCCATCCTGATGGAAGAGGAGGAGCCCTCCGGCTACGCGATCGTGCGTGCACACTGGGAGGCCCAGATCGAGACGGGCGATTTCGAGCGTTTCTGGCGGCGGGCCCTCCACGAGGGGGTGATCGAGGGGAGTGCAGCTGACCCCAACCTCCCCACGCTGCGCCCGGACATCGCGGAACGGATAGCGGCGACTGCCGAATTGGACGTCGGCGACGGGGAGCTGGGGATTATTTTCCGTCCCGACCCCACCATCTGGGATGGTCGCTTCGCGAGTAATGCTTGGCTGCAGGAGTTGCCGAAGCCTCTGACGAAGATTAGCTGGGACAACGCCGCGCTGATTAGCCCTGCTACTGCGAGACGCCGTGGTCTCGCCACCGAGGATCTAGTGCTGCTGCGCTTTCGAGAGTACGAGATGCTTGCACCGATCTGGGTCATGCCTGGTCATGCCGACGATGCGGTGACGATTTCCTTAGGGTATGGACGGTTACGTGGGGGTGAGGTGGGTATCGGGACCGGTTTCAATGCCTACGCGATTCGTACCTCCGATGCGCCCTGGTTCGCTAGCGGCCTCGAGGTCCAGAAGACAGGGGAGCACTACGTGCTTGCCACGACGCAGCAGCATCACCAGATGGAGGGGCCTGACCCAGTGCGAGTCGGCACCCTCCAGCAGTTCCGCGAGAACCCAGATTTCGTGCATGATGGGCACCCGTCCCCGCCCTTCCCCACTATCCTTCCTGAGTACATCTATGAGAGCTACGCCTGGGGTATGTCGATTGACCTGACGGCCTGCATCGGCTGCAACGCCTGCGTCATCGCCTGCCAGTCCGAGAACAACATTCCCACGGTCGGCAAGCTCGAGGTGGAGCGGGGACGGGAGATGTACTGGATCCACATTGACCGTTACTACGAAGGGGATGTGGACAATCCACGAACCTACTTCCAGCCCGTGCCGTGCATGCACTGTGAGAAGGCACCCTGCGAGCTGGTTTGCCCGGTGGAGGCAACGGTCCATAGTAGCGAGGGGCTAAACCAGATGATCTACGACCGCTGTATCGGCACGCGCTACTGCTCGAACAACTGTCCCTACATGGTCCGCCGCTTCAACTTCCTGCACTACGTCGACGAGATTCCCATCCTGCAGGAGTTACGGAATCCGGATGTATCCGTGCGGCCTGCAGGGGTGATGGAGAAGTGTACCTACTGCGTGCAGCGGATC
>JALZCF010000462.1 GCA_030863245.1 Chloroflexota bacterium | reverse complement strand
ATCCTCTACAGCCCCGACGCGGGTGAGAGTTGGAAGGAGGTAGTTCGTGCTCCTGGCCTCGATGAGCTCTCGGCGGTGGTGACCTGATGGCAAATCGCCGCTACTCTGAGCTGACTCTTCCCGCGATGACGAACCATCAGACGAGTCTGCGGTGGAACCTCGTAGTATTACTCGCCGTGCTAGGCCTCTCTTGAGCATCGCCGGTGTTTACGACGCGCTAGGAGGGCGCCCACTGGGCCCGTTCTGGTCACCGCCGCCACAGCGGCCCTCTGGGTGAGTGTTGTGGTGTTCGTGCGCGCCCCGAACCCACTCCTCACGCTCGCCGCCGCGGGCGCTCTGTACGGCGCTTTCACGATCCTGCTTCAGCAGATCGCCTGGCATCTGTTCCTCAGCGGTCCCCAGAGGGAGCCCCTTCCTCTACGCCTGTGCTAGTGGTGTCGTGGGGGCATCATAGTGACTAACACACTCTGGGGGACGTTACTGGGTCTCGCTGCCACGGGGCTTTGTCGTCTGCGGAAGCCCAGCAGCACCAAGACATAAGGGCCTATCGGCTGCTATTCAAGTCATACAGCCATGTTTACCCTCGCACCACCGAGATGAATGAGCAAAACGTCTTTCATGATCCGCCCCAGTCGCTCGAGCTTGGGCTAGAGTTTATGTCTGCGAGGGCCCCCAAGCGACTTCTTCCCGCCCCTCGGGTTCCTCTCCTGGGTAACAGGTACCGGAGCCTTGATTCTGGGTTGGCGCGTGAAGCCGGCACGCTACTGGATCCTCTTTAGCCTGCTGTGATCGTGTGAGGGGCTGTTGTCGATGGCGTTCTTCTGGCCTCGCAACGAGATCATGTTCATAGAAGGAACGGCAGTTCATTCGGCTGGGCTCCTGAGGCAAACAGCCCAAGAATTCCAGACACTGCATTGGGCGAGGGTTGCGTTTAACGCTGCTGCCTCGGTGTCGATCTTTGTGGGCTTCTTGAAGTTCTACCGTCACAGGATCACGTCTTAGAGTAGAGGTCGTCATACGAGTACGAGACGGGACCGACAAACCAAAATATCTATAAATAAGCGATCCAGTGGGTTTTCTGCAAACGTCTGGTAAACCGCTTGCCCATGGGAAGGTGAAAAGGGAAGTCGAGCGAAACAAAGTCACAGGCATCCAAACCTGGATATACACCGCGGGAACGTTCTTATTCTCCATCCGGTTCCGAACACATTGAGGCGTGGCACGAGCAAGGATGGGTTCCAAATATCGCGAGTACCGGAGGGTAGGAGAAGGTCCGGGATGGACGTAGCGTTAGCTTTAACGAAGTAATAGAAAGCGAGAGAAAGCTCGTTGCCCAGACCTCGCCATCGTTTCGTCCTGGTCTACCTTCGCTGCCCCTGCTAACGTATTGGGCATGTTGGTGGCACGCTCGCGTCTGGCTCGGGATCTAAAGAATCTCAGATTGGAGTCAGGTGGCGTAGCTATGGTCCATTGCCGGATGTCCGCGCTCGGTCGGGTGGCTGGCGGCGCAGAGACCGTGGTGCGCTCTCTGCTCGACGTCTTGGGACCGGATGGTACTCTGATGGCCTACACGGCCTGGCAGGACGCCCCGCCCGACGACCTCGACGCACTGGACGAAAAGTTGAAAAGAACGTACCTGGAAGAGCACCCGGCATACGACCCGCGCGTCGCACTCTCCCGGCGCGACCACGGACGTATCCCCGAAGCATTGAGGATCTGGCCTGGAGCACGTCACAGCTGGCATCCGGAGGCGGGCGTGGCGGCCGTCGGTCCGCTCGCCGACGCACTTACAGCCGAGCACCCCTACGACGACGCCTACGGCGCCGGGACGCCCTACGCCCGGCTGGTCGAGCTCGGCGGACAAGTCGTGGTTCTGGGGGCACCGCTTGAGACCGTGACGCTCGTGCACTACGCAGAGGCTGTCGCGGATGTCCCGGGCAAACGCCGCGTGAGCTACGGTATGCCAGTGATGGTGGGCGGCGAACGCCGCTGGCGAACCTTCTCAGATATCGACACCTCTGAGGGCGCCTTGCCTTACGAATATATCCTCGGCGCGGAGGACTACATCCAGTACATCGCGCGTTCGGCGCTCGCGGCCGGGTCCGGGAGCAGCGGACCGGTCGGAGAGGCCACATCCTACCTGTTCGACGCGCAGGGTCTAGTCGAGCACGCGATCAGTTGGATCGAGCGGGTGTTTGCTTCTAAAGGATCGACAGAACTTAGATAAGGCAAGCCGGCGGGGCGCGGACTGTGCACCACGTGTTTCCGGACAACTCAGCCTATCGGGCCGCCCGAGGCCTTTTGGGGCAGTGCCATCGTTATCTATTGCGGTACAGGTGTAGGGTAAGCGGCGCGAACACGAGGGTGAGCGACGCGGAGGTCAGCAGTACCCAGCCGACCTGCTCGACCATCACCGTACCGGACATCAGGGCGCGCACCGCCGTCACCAAATGCGTGATCGGGTTGACGTTGACCACCATCTGCAGCCCTGAGGGCATCGTATCCGGGTCCACGAAGACGTTGCTCAGGAACGTTACCGGGAATAGAGCGGTGAAGCCCAGGTTCATCACGGCATTTGGGGTTCGCATTAGCAGCCCTAGGGTGGCGAAGACCCACGTGAACCCGAAAGCGAAGACCAGGAGCAGCACCACCGCCGCAGCCACGCCGAAGAGGCCCGCCTCCGGTCGGAAGCCCAGTGCTAGGCCCAGCACGAGCGTCACGGCGGAGGCGAGCAGGTAGCGCACGCTGTCGGCGAGCACGGCGCCGACCAGCGGAGCCGCCCGCCAGAC
>JALZCF010000455.1 GCA_030863245.1 Chloroflexota bacterium | reverse complement strand
CGAATATCCAGGTTCGGTACCTGGTAGTAACTACCAAGCATTAGTCCCGCAATCCCTACAGGCGAGCCCGGATAGCAACCGGAATCAAAGAGCAGCCCGGCATCCAGAGCGGTGAGGCTTCCATCCTGCTTCGCGCCGATGCGAACCTTGATGCGCGCCTGGGGCGCCGGATTGCCCGCTAGCATCTCTTCCATCCGGGTCAACACGAGGCGCACAGGGTGACCTAGCTGCCGGGCAGCGAGCGCGGCCAATGGCTCATAGAGGATGAACTTACCACCGAAGGCTCCCCCGACCGGTGTCGCAACAACCCGCACATCCGACTCGGGTACGCCGAGCGCCTCGGCCACTTCCTCCTGCACATAGAACGGTGCCTGCGTGCTGGTCCAGATGGTAGCGCCGCCCGTTAGTGGATCGGGCTGCACGACGGTGGCGTGTGGCTCCAGGTAACTCTGGTGGACCATCGAGGTGGTAAATGTGCGCTCTACGAGAATGTCTGCCTGGGCGAGGCCTGCGTCCACGTCGCCACGCGAGAAGTGCACACGGTTGGAGATGTTACTCGGCTTGCCGCCCTCCCCCGCTTCGCCCTCCACCTCCGCGCCATGCGCCCCGGCCTCCTCTGAGCCACCCGGCACCCCACCTGGCCAGACCAATGGAGCATCCTCCGCCAGTGCCTCGTCCAGCCTAACGGCGGCCGGCTGTGGATCGTACTCTACCCATACGCCTTCAACCCCATCCTCCGCTGCTGCTTCGCTCTCTGCCAACACGAGTGCGACCGGCTGTCCGACGAACAGGACGCGGTCGCGTGCCAGCAATAAGCTGTGCCGGTTCTCAGGCACGATGTCCGGCATCTCCTCTGCCGTCAGCACCGCCACGACGCCCGGCACCTTCCGTGCTGCCGCCGTATCGATGCTCCGAACGAGCGCATGGGCGTAAGGGCTTGTGACAAAGCGGGCATGCAGCATGCCTGGCAGAGCCAGATCGGTCGCATAACGCAGCGCTCCGGTCACTCGGACATCGCCATCTTGAAGGCGAGTGGGTTGACCAATGCGAGAAAAGTTGCCCGATATCATGGTTCCTCTCAAGAACAGTGGTGATTATCGATGTCTATCTGCAAGCTATGGTGCCTTTGTCACTGTCAGCAAGAAGCATACTATTAGTAAACGATGTTCTAGCAGGGAGAGCCGAATAGATGGAGCTGAAGGTGGGCTGTTGCATGTTGCATGTTGCATGGGCGCTGCATGCATGTGCTTCGCACGCGTGGTCTGTTTACGTTTTACGACTCTCGCGTGATGGGCTCGGCTCGGTAGGCGATAAGTGAGGGATCTTCCTTCAATCCCGGGATAGAGAAGCAGGCGAAAAGATGACCTACTTACCGAATGCAGTCAAGGAACGGCTATGGCCGGATGTAGGCTCCCTAACCGGACTTGAGCGGGCAGAGCGCGTGGTCGATATCGTGGCGACGCTACTTGGTATCCCACTTTCCCTACTCGGCCTGGCCTGGTTAGTCATTGTAACGGATATAGCACTTCTTCGCGCAAATTGGCCCGTGCTGTTTGCGATCTTTCTGTTAGTCCTGCTCCTCGAGCGCTTTCAATTCACCCTGTACGCCGAGATCAAAATGGGCCAACTGGCCAGCTTCGGGAGCTCGTTGAGCGCCATCCTGATCTGGTCGGCTGCTCTCCTGTTTGGACCTTCCGTTCTATGGTTTGCCCTTCTAGCCGAGATCACCCCCCTCTTGCGCTTCTGGCGTGACCAGGATGGGGTGAAGCAGGCATGGGCGCGGGCACGGCATCTCGTGACGATCGTGGTGGAAGTCACGATCGTCAACCTTATTGCGCTGTACCTCTACCAGCGCTGGGGTGGTGTCTTTCCCATGCCAGGGCTTACGTGGGCCGCGGTCCGACCTGCTCTCTATGCGACTGTAGTGCGATTATTCTTCTCGAGGTTACTCTATTTGCCCCTTCTCATCTATTGGGGGCGTGCGCCGGAGCTAGGCTTGACCCGAAGTTGGGCCTCGTTGGCCGTGTACCTTCGTTACTCGCTCTTCTGGCTCTCCTTGCCCGTTCTGATAGACCCCTTCGGGATTCTTGCCTCGGGCCTGTACAGCGAGCATGGCCTGGTAGTCTATCTTTTCTTCGGCTTTGGATTATTGCTGGTGAGTGTGTTGGCGAACCAATTAGGGAAGTTAGCGGAACGCAGCCAGCAGCGCTCTCGAGAGCTGGAGAGGCTGGAGCAACTGGGGCGGGCTATCATCAGTGCCCCGCCCGATGGATCGGCGCTTGTTGCGCTCTTGGAAGAGCACATTCCCCTGATGTTCCCCAACAGCCGCATCGAGATCCGTATCTTTCCGGATCAGACCCTCCTCCACACCTCAGAGAATTGGCCAGATGTGGCGGAGCCAGTCTGGGAGTGGGTGCGTGAGTTGACCGACGCGCGTTTCTTCCTGAGTGGAGAGGTCCTTCCCTGGGAAGGGAGGACCGAACATCGAACGCTGGTCGTCGTGCCAATCATTGATGTCGAACGGAGTGTTCCCATTGGTGGTATCTACG
>JALZCF010000441.1 GCA_030863245.1 Chloroflexota bacterium | reverse complement strand
GGGCCGTGGCCGCCCCGATTGTCGACCACGATGGACAGGTAGATGCTGCGCTCTGTGTGGTTGGCTTCAGCTCGCATCTGACGCGGGCGGAGATGCATGAGCTCACGCAGCGTGTCCCTTCAGTGGCGAGAGAGATCTCGTACACGCTGGGGGCGCGAGAGTATCCTTCATGGGATGGCGTGCGACAGGTGGTTGTCTAACGGAGAGGCACTGAGACAGGGTGGCATGATGAAGCAGTTGATTTCCTTGCGAGTGAATGGCGAGTTGGTGGAGACTTACGTTCCGGTCCACAAAACGTTGCTCGAGGTGTTGCGCGAGGATACTGGACTGACGGGCACCAAGCATGGGTGTGAGGTGGGCGAGTGCGGTATGTGCACGGTGCTGGTAGATGGAGAACCGATTCTGTCCTGTCTCGTGCTTCCGATCGAGGTGCAAGGTCGCGATATTCGCACCGTGGAAGGGATGGCCCAGGAGGGACTTCCTCATCCACTGCAACGGAGTTTTGCGGTGTTGAACGCGGCCCAGTGCGGTTATTGCACCCCCGCGATGCTCATGACGGCGAAAGCGTTACTAGAGCGCAATCCCCAGCCAACTCGGGATGAGGTACGTGAGGCGCTTGCCGGCGTGCTGTGTCGCTGCACCGGCTACGTCAAGATCATCGATGCGGTCCAATTGGCGGGCGAGCGGATGGAGGGCGGTTTAGGGACCCTGATGGAAGATATCGAGCGGGCCATTGGTGAGGGCGTCGAGTCAAGGGGCGCCGAGCATGTGGTGCGGTTGAACGAGCGGGATGGTGTGACGCCGGACGAGGTTGTGTAGGGGGTGGTTTGATGGCAACAAATGGGTACCGCGATCGGAAGAATCGTAGCAATCTAGCTAGTCACGAAAAGGTCGACACCAACGTTATCGGCCGGCCACTGATGCGAGTGGACGTGATGGACAAGGTGACGGGTGACACACTCTTCGCGGATGACATTCACCTGCCGCGCATGCTCTATGGAAAGATGTTACTGAGCACCCAACCGCATGCTCGCATCGTCCGCATTGATACCAGCAGGGCGGAAATGTTACCTGGGGTCAAGGCAGTGCTGACCGGCAAGGACCTGCCCGTCCAATATGGGATTCTGCCGGTAAGCCAGGATGAGACGGCTCTGGCACAGGAGAAAGTGCGCTACGTTGGCGAGCCGGTGGCCGCGGTTGCTGCACTCGACGAGGAGACCGCCGAGAAGGCGATCGAGCTGATCGAGGTGGAGTACAAGCCGCTCGAGCCAATCATGAGTATCGAGGAGGCGCTCGAGGAAAGCGAGATTCGAATTCAGGAGTACGGCGAATGGGGCAACGTCCACAAGATGGTCTCGCTGCAATTTGGCGATGTGGATCAAGGGTTCCAAGAGGCTGACGGGATCCGCGAGGACCTCTTCTTCTACCAGGGGAACAATCACCTGGCGATGGAGCAGCACAGCGCCGTTGCTCAGTACTCCAAGGATGGTAAGCTGACCCTTTGGTCCTCCACGCAGACACCGCACTACGTGCATCGCGCCCTGTCGAAGGTGCTTGAGATACCGGAGAGCCGCATCCGTGTGATCGCGACCCCGCCAGGTGGTGGCTTCGGTGGCAAGAGCGATCCCTTCCACCACGAGATATGCGCTGCCAAGCTGGCGATGGTGGCGGGGCGCCCCGTGAAGATCACCCTGACGCGCGAGGAGGTTTTCTACGCTCATCGAGGTCGGCACCCCGTCCTGATGTGGGTCAAGACGGGGGTCAAGAAGAGTGGCGAGATTACGGCCATGCACTTCCGCTCCATGCTGGATGGGGGTGCCTACGGCTCCTACGGTGTCGCGACGACCTACTACACCGGTGCACTCCAGACCGTCACCTACAAGATCCCGCGCTACAAGTTTGAAGGGCTGCGCGTCTTCACCAACAAGCCCCCTTGTGGCCCAAAGCGGGGGCACGGGACTCCCCAACCACGATTCGCGTTGGAGATCCACCTCGACAAGATCTGTGAGGAGATGGGGTGGGACCCTGCCGAGTGGCGCAAGGCGCAATCCTGTGAACCCTTCAGCCTGACGGCCAACTACCTTCGTCTGACGACGCATGGCATGAATGAGTGCATCGACAAGGTGGTCGAGGCGAGTGACTTCAAGGAGAAGTTCCGAAAGCTGCCTGAGGGCCGTGGGGTCGGGATCGCCTGCTCCGCCTACCTCAGCGGCGCCAACCTGCCGATCTACTGGAACGACATGCCGCATTCCGGGGCAATGATCAAAGTGGACCGGGGCGGGGGCGTGACGGTCTATTGCGGCTCGACCGATATCGGGCAGGGCTCCACAAGTCTGTTGGCCTATGTGGTCGCCGAGGAGCTCGGCATCCGGCCCCAGGATGTCACCGCTGTCACGGCCGATACCGATCTCACGCCGGTTGACTTAGGTAGTTATTCCAGTCGTGTCACCGTCATGTCCGGCAACGCGGCGATTGAGGCGGCGCGCAAGGTGCGCGCTCAGCTTCTGGAAGCAGCGGCGGATGAGCTCGGCACGACAGCAGAGAATCTGGCGGCCAGTGGCGGGCGCATCTACCGGGTAGATGACCCCGGTGTGGGGTTACCCTTCAAGAAAGTGGCCCAGATTGCCGAGGCGCGCTTCGGCACCCTCGCCGCCGTAGGGAGCTACACACCCCCGGAGACACCGGGTCGCTACAAGGGTGCCGGGGTCGGCCCCTCGCCTTCCTACAGTTACTCAGCATGCGTCATCGAGGTGGAGGTGGACCGGGAGAGCGGCTGGATTCACATCCCGAAAGTCTGGCTCGCACACGATATTGGCCGGGCGCTGAACCCGATCCTCGTCGAGGGTCAGGCGGAGGGGAGTATCTACATGGGGCTTGGGGAGGCGCTGATGGAAGAGCAGGTCTTCCGGCGCAACCTGCATGAGATTCCCTCCATGCTCGACTACAAGAGCCCAACATTTCTGGAGACGCCGGAGATGGAGTGTTTCCTCGTCGAGACGAATGATCCCCATGGTCCATACGGGGCGAAGGAGGCAGGCCAGGGTCCACTCCTGCCCGTGGTGCCCGCGCTCGCCAACGCTGTCTACGACGCCATCGGGGTGCGCATTGACGAGACGCCGATCACACCTGCCAAGATCTTCCAAGCACTCGCTTTGAAAGAGAAGGGCAAGGAGCCGCGCATCGGCCCCGAGAAGATGCCGGAGGTGGACTGGGGGGAGCCGATCTACGTGGATCCTCCGACGTTGGAGCATGATCCAGAGTTGGTTCAGTAGAGAGAAATAGCTATGCTGCGTCTGCCTGAATTTGACTATTACGCGCCGGAGACGTTGGAGGGGGCGGTGGAGTTGCTTCGGGATCATGGGCCTGAGGCGATGGTTGTGGCGGGGGGGACGGATCTGTTTCCGAAGATGAAGCGGAGGCAGATGGAGCCGAGGGTGTTGGTTGGGTTGCGTCGCATTCGTGAGCTCTATGGCATCCGGGAGCGTGAGGGGGGAGGGTACCTGCTTGGCTCCATGGCAACGTTGACGCAGATCAACGAGACACGCCGCTTACGTGATTATGCGGCGCTGCAGGATGCAGCCGGGAGCGTGAGCACGCCGCAGTTGCGTAACGCAGGTACGATCGGGGGCAATCTCTGCGTCGACACGCGCTGCACCTACTATGACCAGACATACCATTGGCGGAAGTCTATCAACTTCTGCTTGAAGAAGGATGGTGAGATCTGCTGGGTCGCGCCGGGAAGCTCACGTTGCTGGGCGGTTACCTCCTCGGATACGGCCCCTGTCCTGATCGCACTTGATGCCCAGGTACGTCTCGTCGGGCCACGTGGCGAGCGAACGGTGCCCGTGGGCGGGCTGTACGGGAGTGAGGGCATCGACTATCTTGCGGGCAAGCGGCCGGATGAGATCCTCACGGAGATCCTCCTGCCGGAGGTGGAGAACGTGCGGAGCGTCTACATCAAGGTGCGGCGGCGTGGCTCTTTCGATTTTCCCATCTTGGGGGTTGGGGCCACGCTCCAAGTCAGCGATGACGGGACCATTCAGGATGCACGTCTGGTGCTTGGCGCGGTGGAATCGTTCCCGCTGGTGATCGAGGAGGCGCGAGAGCTCTTGATCGGAAATCGGCTGGACGAGGATCTCATCGAGGCCGTCGCACAAGCGGCCTTCAAGGCCGCACGTCCCCTCGACAACACCGACCTGACACTCTACTATCGTAAGAAGGTTGTTCCGGTCCATGTGAGACGCGCGCTGCGACAGCTCGCGGGCGCGGAGGAAGTGGAGCGTACAGCATGATTCGGATTCCTTACTTCCTTGGCTGTCGCGGGAGCTGTGGGAGCTGTGGGAGCTTCCGATATGACCGCTTTTGAACGTCAGAATTCATGAGGCAACGGAGTGGTCTGATACGAGAAACGTGCACACTCAGTGAGGAGCGCTTCCCATGGATATTGTCTACTTCAACCGTGATGCGGAGTGCGCGGATCGAGAGCGAGTTCAGAACCGGCAGCTGGCGCGCCTGCGTTTGATGTTGGATGAGCTCCTGGCGAGCAATCCATTCTATCAGCGGAAGTTGCGGGAGGTGGGCGTCGAGCATGTAACCGATATCCTCACCCTGGACGACCTTCGTAACCTTCCCTTCACCACCAAGGCCGAGTTGGTGGCCGATCACGAGGCTAACCCGCCGTTCGGCAGCGATCTGACCTATCCCCTTAGCCGTTACAAACGGATCCATCAAACCTCTGGCACGACGGGAAAGCCGATGCGCTGGCTGGATACCGAGGACTCCTGGCAATGGTGGGGGCGCTGCTGGGCGACGGTGCTCCGTGCAGCGGGGGTCGATGAGGAGGATCGGGTCTATTTTGCTTTTTCCTTCGGGCCCTTCATCGGCTTCTGGTCCGCTTGGGAGGGCGTTCGCCAGATCGGAGCGCTGACGATCAGTGGAGGGGCTCACTCCTCGGAGCAGCGCCTTGAGGGACTACTCGACATCGATGCGACCGTCGTCTGCTGCACCCCGAGCTATGCACTTCATCTTGCCAAGGTAGCGGAGGAGATCGGGCTGGCGGACCAGTTACGGGAGTCCAAGGTGCGTGCCATCATCGTTGCGGGGGAGCCGGGTGGCAGTATCCCGAACACCCGGGAGCGTATCCAAGAGTTATGGGGGGCCAAGGTATACGACCACACAGGCGCGACGGAGGTTGGGGCCCATGGGTACACCTGTCTCTACCAATGTGGCGTCCATCTGAATGAGGGGGAGTTCATCGTGGAGGTGCTCGATCCGCAGACGGATGAGCCAAGCGATGAGGGTGAGCTCGTCATCACCAATCTCGGACGCGTGGGGAGCCCGGTGATACGCTATCGCACCGGTGATCATGTACGCCTCAACCGAGAGAGCTGCGCTTGCGGGCGCAGCTACGTGCGGATGGAGGGCGGTGTGCTCGGTCGGATGGATGACATGATCACGGTACGAGGCATCAATGTTTTCCCGAGCGCCGTCGAGAATATCGTGCGGTTCTTCCCGGAGGTGGATGAATTTGCGG
>JALZCF010000512.1 GCA_030863245.1 Chloroflexota bacterium | reverse complement strand
CTCCCGCCAGCGGTCACGAGCTGGTCGTCTTCATCCACGACCAGCGCCTGGGCAAATGGGCAGACCCTGCCAATGGGGACAGCATCCTCGGTGGGTAACTCAGGCACGTGATAGCATGTGACGCCGTTCACCTCCGCCGGCCCATAGATGTTGCTGAACCGCGAATGGGGTAACTGCTCCATCAATGCGCGTAGGTGCTTGGGAGGAAACGGTTCGCCGCCAAAGATCACCCAGCGCAGCGAACCAAGGTCCCGGGCGGGTAAAGCGCCGCGCAACAGCAGTTGGACCAACGCAAACGGCACCGTAAAGATTACCGTGATTCTCTCGCGGGCGAGCAACGCCGAAAAACTGGCAGGCAGCCCGCTGTACTCTTCAGGGATCACTACCACAGTCGATCCGCCTAAAGCTCCTGCGAACCAGTCATAGGTAGAGATGTCAAAGTGCAGAGGGGCGTGGTTGGCGATCCGATCGTCGGGTCCGAGGACGTACTCATGCGCAGCCCACTGAGCATAGCTCAAACCGCTGCGGTGGGTGTGCATGATGCCTTTGGGTGGCCCTGTCGATCCCGAGGTGTATATAATATAGGCCAGATCCTGCTCAATGATGTGTGTAGCAGGAGCGCTCTGTGCAGGTGCCTTACAAACATCTGCCCATGCGATCGTACGCACCGGTAGGGCGTCCACCATTTCGATTCCAATCAGAGAATCGAGCTCACCGCCGCGATCGAGATAGCGACGCAAGGGCACATGCAGGGCATCTTCGGTGATGAGGTTACGAATGTCGCAATGCTGCAACATGTAGAAGAGGCGATCCGCAGGGGTTGCTGGATCGAGGGGGACGTAGGCAGCACCCGCTTTCATGATGCCCCACAGAGCTATGACCGATTCCAGGCTCTTATGCAGGTAGATCCCAACCCGATCGGTACGCCTGACTCCTTGATCCACCAGCAGATGAGCAAGAGCGTTGGCGCGCTGGACGAGTTCTGCGTAGGACAGGCTCTGGTTGCGACAGCGGACAGCCTCTCGATCCGGATATCGTTCGGCTGCTTGATCGACAACATGGGGTAGTAGAAAGAGCATAGGTTCCCCTGGTTATATTAGAGGCCCAATAGCTGAGCAATGATGTTGCGCTGGATATCCGACGTACCGGCGTAGAGGATGCCCCCCACGGCATCGCGCAGGTCGCGTTCAATGCCATATTCAGTGAGATAGCCGTTGCCGCCGTGAATGCGCACAGAATCCAGGCTGGATTGAACAAACGATTCGCTCAAATGCAACTTCAGAAGGGCAGCTTCCATCATTGCCTGTTGCCCCTTGCTCTTCATCCAGGCCACCTTGTAAAGCAATAGGCGGGCTGTCTCCAGGCGTAGTTTCATGTCAGCCAGCCGATTGGAGACGGACTGAAACCTCCCGATCGGTTGACCGAACTGTTGCCGCGCCTGTGCGTAGCGCACGCTCGTCTCCAACTGGCGTTCCATGGCACCGAGATGGCTGGCCAAAATTGAGCATCTCTCCCATTCGAGTGAGTTGGTCGAGATGCTGACCCCGGCGCCCTCCGGTCCCAACCGGCTTTGTGCCGGCAGACGGCAGTTTTCAAAGATCAGATCGCCCATAGGCACCGTGCGCAATCCCATCTTGTCTCGAACCGGGCCGGCTCGAAATCCCGGTATCCCCCTTTCTACGACGAATGCCGTGATGCCCCACTTGTCGAGTCCGGGGTCAACGGTCGCAAAGGTCAGAACAGTATCTGCAATTGGTCCGAGAGAGACAAATTTCTTCACACCGTTCAGCACATAATCGCCGTTATCCTGTTTTTCAGCACGGGTCGTCATGCTGAAGACGTCTGAGCCCGCTTCCGGTTCGCTGATCGCATGGGCACCGATCCATTCGCCGCGGCAAAGAGCGGGCAACAATCGTTGTTTCTGCTGCTCTGTACCAAATTGCAGAATAGGGCGTTGCACAGTCCACATCTGTGCGTTCAGGGCAAAGGTTAGACCATTGTCTTGACATCCATAGCCCAGCCCTTCCATCATTAGCATCGCCGTCAGAAAATCGACCTCCCCTTGCCCACCATAACGGGTGGGTATTCCAAGGCCCTGGATCCCGAAATCGGCACACTTTTTCCAACTCTCCCTGGGAAAAGAGGCGCTTCGCATCTGATCTGCTAGATCATGGTTTAGTTCTGCTTCGGCGAAGCGCACTGCCTTCTCCTTGAGAGCTAATTGATCTTTTGTCCAGGAGAAATTCATAGAGAAACCTGTTCCCGTCTCACGAAAGTAGGGAAAGCCGCTAATAGTTTCGAGGAACTCAACTATATCAAATTATGCCTTATCTCCGATGAAAGCGGATGGAACGTGTTGCGAGAGAGCCGCCGCGGTACCTCTCGCTGTGCCATCGCCATCGGGAGGCGTTTCGACGTCGAAGAGCCACTGATAGGGATTGCGTGGGTCGGACGAATTGCTTTCGAGTTGCACATGGCTTCCCAGCCGCA
>JALZCF010000510.1 GCA_030863245.1 Chloroflexota bacterium | reverse complement strand
GTAGATACCAACCATGGCAACGGTGCCCCCGATCGCGCCCAGGACGCGGCCGCGGGTGGTACCCCTCCGGGCGAGCCAGCCGGCGACATAGCCCTGTGTGCCATGCGCCAAAAGGGTAAGCGGCGCGAAGACGGCGTAGCCGGCACTGAGATCGGCCAGGGCCGTCCCAATTCCCCCGGCCAGGAAGCCGGGAATCGGCCCCAAGAGGAAGGCAGCGAGGTAGACCGCGCTATCGCTCAGGTTGAAATACCCGGCGCCGATGGGTGCCACGAGAAAGCGCGTCACCACGGCAACCAGGGCAATCATCAGGGCGATCAGTACATAAAATCGAGTCTTATTCTCATGCATAGTATCGTATTCCTCCGATTAGGCAGTGAAGAAGGCGGACAACGCGGCGAAGGTCTCATCCGGCGCCTCCTCGGCCAGATGGTGGCCGCAATCAAGCCCCCAGCCTTCCACCTCATCCGCCCACTCCCGCCAGATCGCTAGCACGTCGTTGCGGCGGTAGAGCGCTTCCTGGTTGCTCCATAACACGAGGACGGGACAGATGATTTTGCTCTTGCCTCGATCCGCCTCGTCCAGCAGGAAATCAATGGTGGCGCCAGCTCGATAGTCCTCGCACATGGCGTGGATCGTCTGCAGGTTAGAAAAGCAGCGACGATACGCTTCAAATGCTTCAGGGGAGGCATAACTCGGCGGCTCAGGTCCGTGTCGTCGCCAGTAGAAGTAATCCGGGTCGGCCCCAATCAGTCGCTCTGGCAGGTCGTAGGGCTGCGCTAGGAAGAACCAGTGCCACCACTCAAGGCCGAACTGCATGTCGGCACGCCGGAAGGTGTCCCCCGTCGGCACAATATCGAGCACGGCAAGCTTGCGTACACGAGTGGGATGATCGAGGGCCATGCGGTAGGCACAGCGCGCGCCGCGGTCGTGCCCCGCAACAAAGAAGTGCTCGAAGCCGAGCTGCCGCATGACCTCGACCTGATCCCGTGCCATAGCACGCTTGGAGTAGGGGGCGTGATCCGGCGTGGTCGGTGGTTTCGAGCTATCGCCATATCCACGTAGGTCTGTCGCGACGACCGTGAAGTCCCGCGTGAGGCGAGGCGCGATTTTGTGCCACATCACATGCGTCTGCGGGTGGCCGTGCAGCAGCAGGAGCGGTGGGCCGTTGCCGCCATGGCGCACCCGGATCTCTGCCTCTCCGGTGTTCATCATCGCTAGCTCAAACCCCTCGAACATCTTGCCCCTCTCCCCAATCAATTCGTGTGTTCGCGCGATCTTACCTGTTATGGTTAAGTCCGTCCCGCCCCAGTTGACTCATCCGCCTGCTGGCGCAGGAAGAGTATGAGATCCAGGTCGCCCGGCGACCGTCCTATGGTCGTGAGGTAGAGGGCTATCTCACTGCGGTGTTGCGTCCCATGATGCACCACATGCACCAGGATCTGCCACAGCGGGTTCTGTAGCGGCACCCCTTTGGTATTCTGGTACTCGACGACTTCTTGCAGTTGCTCGCTATCGAGCGTGGAAAGAAAGGCCCGCATCGCCACCTCCTCTTCCCGCCACCGCTTCTGGATCGCCTCCAGATCCTCGAACTCCTCCTCTGGAAGCGCTTCGGTGGGTAATATCCGCTCCTGACAGCGCATCCGCCAGATCCACTCGGCACTTAGAATGTGGACAAAGGTGCTGCGCAGACTTGCCTGTCCGGCTCCACGGGGCGTGTCCCACTCGGGCCGGGACACACCCGCGGCCGTCTCCATCACCTGGCGGTTCACCCAGTAGTTGTAATCGTATAGCGTTCGTAGTTCCGCAATGTCCATCATACCTCCACCAGTACATCGGTTCGTGCGAACCGCGCGCCCATTCTCACTTGCTCCTTAATGCTACAACGCGACTTTGCCTAATCCTCACTTGTCACCCTGAACAAAATGGACCATCCATGAAGTAGACGGAACAGAACCGCAATTTGTGACACGCACCGTTATTTTGGATTCGCGAGTGGAAAGTGAGGACTACCTCACGTCTCCATTCGCCCGAAGGCTCTCAGCACCATTAGCGTGCCGAGCGTCAGATGGCCGCGCCACTCACGGCGCGCATCCTCCCACACCGCTGGATAGAACTCGCTCCACGTCCACACGGGGTCCCAGGTCCCTTCGGGCGTCTGATGATCGATCTGGTAATCCAGATGCGCTTGCACCTCGTCCCAGATCAGATCGGTCACCAGTGACGCCGGAGACGACACGAGTTTGAGGGGCATGATGGTGTAGGTCTCCCACTCTTGCGGGTCACGGCTAATGACCTGTGGTGTCACCGCGCGCACTCGTTTCACCAGTCGCCCTTTGAACGGCTGAGGTAAATCGTCTGTTTCCGCTAAACTCAGGGCATAGCTCAGATCATCTCCCCCACCCGTCCCTAATGGCTCAACCGTCTCGATATACCGCACCGTGTGCTCGGTCAGCTCGTCGAGCCATTCCAACGAAACCAGTTCGGAGTAGTGATGCAGCAACCCGACAATCTGGGCTCGTGGAATGATGCGAAAGTGATCGAAGGTTCGCGCCAAACTGCCGTCCTCGTCATGCCACCATGGAGCATGCGGAAACTGGTTCGTATCCAGCGGCGCGACGCGCCACACGGCGGCTTCGGCATTGAATGTATCGAGTAGGTACCCCACAGCCCCACGAACCAGTGGATGTTCCGCAGGACAGTGCAGCTCTTTGAGTAAACTCAGTCCTATCCCAGTGGCAAGCGCTGACGAGGTAGGTGTGCGCAGGTCCGGTTCAAGAGCATGCCCGAAGCCGCCATCCTCATTCTGAAAACGCGCCAGCTCCGTCAAGGCATGCTCTGTACCTGCCCCCTCGAACCGGTATTCGAACATCGCCCTATCCAGCGGCCGCGCCTGCGTCTTCAAGAAGTCACGTGCGCGACCGAATGCGTCCCGTGTAAGTGTTTTCATCTTCTCCAGCTCCTACCGTCCCCGATGCGTTTGCTGCTTTCGCACTCCGCCTTAGTTTACCTCAAGTGCTAACATGCCTCCACTTACATCCCCCATCCTTCGCGAATCGGTCTTCTATCCTTGACTGTTGACCGCTCCCGTTTCGAGGAGCGGCTCGAGTTGCTGACGAAGCTTCTGGTCGCTGGCGAAGCCGAGGTTGAGGTGCTGGACGGTGCCGCTGGCATCGAGGACGACGGTGGCGGGTACGGTGAGGATGCCCCACTGCTCGACGAGATCCCGATGCTCCAAGGCGGAGAGGGTGCGGATGTTGATGCGTTCATTCAGCGTCTCCCGTAGCCGGGTCAGCGCGGGGGCTTGCCTGGTGCGGCATTGGACGCAATTCTCCGTGGAGAAGGCGACAACACCGGGCCGCCCCGCCGGAAGCACCTCCACCCCTGGCTCTTCCCGCAACCGCCTCTCCTGCCACCGTCGCCACCCCCGCGCCACGGTCATCAGCACGATGAGGAGAAACGCGAACACACCAAGCACAATCAACCGTTCGATCATGGTGTGCCCTCAGTTATCGAGCGTCGATCGCCCTCTGTCGCCACGAAGCTGCGCCAGCTGGAAGTAGAGGAAGCAACCGGCGCAGAAGCCGAAGAAGAGATTGATCGCCGCAAGCGCCATGACGAGAAAGACGAGCCCCCATCCCACCAGCGCTTGCCCAACGAAGAACGCCACCACCGCGCCCAGAAGCACCGTTGCCCCCACGCCCTGCGCGAAGCGGTGCGGGGCAGGCGAGCCCTCCTGCACGTCGGGGCGCAGCACGCCAGCCGGGCGCAAGAGGTCGCGATAGAAGCGCTGGAAGAGCGCGGCCTGCGGGCTGATGGTGCCAAGCGCCATCACGGCGAGGACGAAAGCCACCAACCACGGTTGATCCAGCACAAACGCCAGCGCGAGGAAGAGGATGATCAGCGCCTGGTTCACGCGCAGGGCCATGTGGTCCACCGTCGCCGGTGAAGAGGTCGTACTGATAGTAGGAGTCGCCACAAATAGGTTCCTTTCTGCTACAGCTATGGATAACAATAAAGCCCAGGGGAGCATCCCTGGGCTTCGTTGCCTGTCTCTCCCCCTGCTAGCTCGCGGGTATCGCAGGCACGCGGCGTCACACGCCGGGTCTACGGTCCCCGCGCACGACAACAGCAGGTGCTGACAGTGTAATTACGCTTCATGTTATTAAGTATAATCCCAACGTGGGGGAAATCAAGGAAGCAAGCTTACTCAGATGGGCCATTTTTCACGCGGTTTCCCGCTATCGCGAATCCAGTCCTAACCCCAACGAAACAAATCCGCTGATCCTGTAATCCGTGCTCTACTCCAGCAGACACCAATGGCTCCGACTTCTCGCGTAAGTGTAGAAGTGTAGAAGTGTAGACATAGGTTACTTCTGGTCTGCACTTCCTGTGAAGTAGCTAACTGTAGACATGTAGACGGAGGGAGGATGAATAACAGCACGTAGGCCACCCCTTTCATCAAAATGCCGAAAGA
>JALZCF010000413.1 GCA_030863245.1 Chloroflexota bacterium | reverse complement strand
GGTTATGATGGCCACTCGTCGACCCCCCGGCAAGGGCTGCTGGCCGAGCTGCTCGGCCAGGTGAAACATCTCGTCAAGGGTCTCGGCCCGAATGACGCCAGTCTGCTCGAAGAGCGCCTCCACAGGACCTCGCTGGACGAAAAGAGGGGTAAGAACGACTCTGTTACGTTCTCGCCAACGCTTGTTCTCCCACTCTTGACGACCACAACAGGCTTGCGGCGCCCCACTAGACGTGCGAGGCGTGCAAAGCGGCGGGGATTGCCGAACGACTCCAGGTACAGAAGGATGACTCCGGTGCGCTCATCCCCCTCCCGCTGTTGGAGTAGGTCGTTTCCGGAAACATCCGCCTTATCGCCGAGGCTGACGAAGGTCGAGAGGCCAAGGCCCCATTGGCGGGCTAGGGACAGGACCACCAGGCCAAGCGATCCACTCTGCGAGGCCATCGCCACGGGCCCGGCGGGCGGCAGGATGGGCGCGAGGGACGCGTTGAGTTGTACGTTAGGGTCGGTGTTCAATAACCCCATCGAGCGCGGCCCCACCAGACGCATTCCATAGCCGCGTACCGTCTCGGTCAGCTGCTGCCAGGCGACTCCCTCTTCCGTAACCGGTTCGACCAGATCGGCCGTCACCACGACCAGCGCCCGCACACCTTTCTTGGCACAGCAGAACAGATAGTTTACCACGATGGAGTGCATCCCTCTTGGCTAGAGTTACCAGTAGCATCATTTTTGAAGCTACTTGGAGAAAGGAACACGACAGCGAGGAGAACTTTCGTGATAGCTAGCACAGACGAGTTTCAGATCCGATCGCTTGCCTCTGAGCGACAGCTCGTCGGAAAGAACAGACGGTTAACGTTTCCCAAGTCGCATATCGCATTCCGCTGATAATCGACATAAACGGACGAAAAGCGCTGCGCCGTACATCTGTCTAACTATAAATCTGGCGCTAAAGGATTGACACGGAGCGGTTGAATATAGTTAAATAAGTCGAGCACTCAGTCTGACGTTCTCCCTACGCCGACTGTAACTCGCCCAGCCCCACGATAGGTGGAGCTGGGTTCCGTCCGCCTTTCAGGCGTGACCTAGAAAGGCCTGGCTCATGCCCGGCTCCCGGCCAACCCCCGTGACCGTCTATGGTCGCTTTGCCCTCTTCATCGATGGCGCCAACTTTTACCACACCCTGCGCGACCTCCAACTGCGCGTCGATTACCGCCGCTTGCTGGCTTACTTCTGCGCCCGCGGTGAGCTTGTGCGCGCCCATTACTACACACCTCTCTTAGCAGGCCAACAGGCACCCGCCTGGCTGATTCGCCTGACCGACTGGCTCGCCTACAACGGCTACCACGTGGTCACCAAACCGGCCAAGGCAGTGCGCCGGCAGGTGGAGGATGTGCATGGCGTGCCCCACTGGGTTGACGAGGTCCAGGGCAACGTCGCCATCGAGTTGGCCGTGGACATGTTCACGCTCGCCCCGCACTGCGACACGCTCGTACTGTTCAGCGGGGACGGCACTTTCGTGCGCTTGGTGGAGGCCCTGCAAGCGATGGGCTGCCGCGTCGTGGTCGTCAGCAGCCAACAAACGGCCGGGAGCACCGTCGCCGACGAGCTCCGCCGTCAAGCGGATACCTTTCTTGAACTGGCAGCGTTAGCTCACGAGATTGCCATGCTGGATAAGGGGCGGCAGTGAACCCATCATTCAAACGGCTGTCCAAACCGTTCGCGGTGGGCCACTTCGGCAAGCGGCTTGCGCTCCTTTTCGCCCTTGCCAATCTCTTCCGTTGGATAGCCAAACGGGACAATGGCCAGCACATCCAACTCGTCTGGAATGCCCAGGAGCGGTTTCACCCCTTCCAGTCCCTTGAAACCAACCCAGTTCGAGCCGACGCCCTCGGACCACGCCGTCAGCATCATGGACTGGATCGCGCGACTTGCATCGGAGACCGCAAAGCGGCTCTCCTCAATTGCCACAACAATCGCCAGTGGGGCCTGGGCAGTATACCGCCCGGTTCGCGCGAGATCGCCAAGTTGACGCAAGGTCTCGTGGTTCTCTACGACGATGAAGTGCCAGGGTTGACGGTTCTGGCTGCTCCCGGTCAGTCGCCCTGCCTCGACAATTCGCCGGATCAAATCTTCCGGCACGGGTTTCTCTTGGTAGCTGCGCACGGCGAGCATCGTACGCACGGCATCGAAGACCTCCATCACCCACTCCTTGTCTTATCTTAGACACTTTCGTTGGGAGGCCGATTATACCTCAGCCCCGCCTTTGCCTCAATGTGGATAAGAGCCTGCTCGATCTAACAGAGGAAACAAGGTAGCTGTGCGGGTCCTTTGATTATGCGAGCGAAAATGCGTAGTAGCCGCTGAGGATCTCGTTGTGAGCGCTCCCGTTGCGAGTTTCGCCAAGATAGAAGTCAAAGGCCGCCGTTCATTCCTCCACTTGAGAGGTACTAGACAACGCGCGATAACTCTCCTATACTTCGTTGTGTACACCACGGTAATCTTGGTAACCTTCACATTCGCGCCGTGCAAGCTAGCTGTGTAGCACGCTCCAGTGAAGTGCCTAATGCGACAAGGACGAAGGTGTCATGAACACTCCTGCAGGGCCCGTACACACGGATAGCAGTGGCGCCCTACAAAGGACACCCTTCAAGCATATGGTCTGGGTCCCCGGCGGCACCTTCCTGATGGGCTCGAACGACTTTTACCTCGAGGAGCGGCCGGCCCACCGCGTCGCGATCGACGGCTTCTGGATGGACCAGCATCCGGTGACGAACGCCGCGTTTCGCCGCTTCGTCAAGGCCACCGGCTACCGCACCGTGGCCGAGCGCCCGCCCGACCCCCGCGACTATCCGGATGCCGACCCGACGCTGTTGGTGCCTGGCTCGCTCGTCTTCCGCCGGCCGCCACGTCGCGTCAGCCTGCACAATTTCCACGCCTGGTGGGCCTACGTGCCGGGCACGTGCTGGAAGCATCCTGAGGGTCCAGGTAGCACGCTCAAGGGCCGCGACCGTCACCCGGTGGTGCACATCGCCTACGAGGACGCCGAGGCGTATGCGAGCTGGGCCGGCAAGGTGCTACCGACCGAGGCGGAGTGGGAGTTCGCCGCCCGCGGTGGGCTGGAGGGTGCCATCTTTGTGTGGGGGGACCAGTTCGTGCCGAAGGGCCGCATGATGGCGAACACCTGGCAGGGCGAGTTCCCCTGGCAGAACCTCAAGTCCGACGGCTACGAGGGCACGTCACCCGTAGGGGCCTTCCCTGCTAACGGCTACGGGCTGTACGACATGGCGGGCAACGTGTGGGAGTGGACCAGCGACTTCTTCACGCCGCGCCATCCCGACGAGGTCGCCAAGGCGTGCTGTGTCCCCCGCAATCCGCGCGTCGAGTCGGCCGAGCAGAGCTACGCAGTGGGCCAACTTGGGGGCCACATCCCAAGGAGGGTGCTCAAGGGCGGCTCGCACCTCTGCGCGCCCAACTACTGCCTGCGCTACCGCCCGGCGGCGCGGCAGGGCGAGACGATCGAGACCTCGGCCTGCCACATTGGGTTCCGCTGCATTATAAGGTCATCTGCGACTTGAGGTTGCTTTGATGCTCACAGCTCGTGCTCGTGCCACCGTAGCTTGGCTGGGTAGGAGAGCCAGTTGTTCTTGGCGGGTCAGGGGGTAGAGCACGGATTGCAGGATGAACGGATAGAGGGGTGGGCGGTGAGGCCGCTCCGCCCCTCCTGTCTCTGCCAGCCATATGTCAGGATCTGTACAGCACCCCCAACTCCCGGCGACCGATCCGTTCATCCCGTAAAGCGACCAGGCTCAGCAGGGCGAGCGCTGTCGCCGTGTGTCCGAAGGAGCGCAGGCGCGCGTCCCTCGGCAGACGGAGCGAGACCAGGAGTATTCCGAGCGTTATCCCGGCATACGCGACATACGTGAAAATCAGGTGCATCGTCCCCGCCCACGTCTTGGCGCTTCCATAGTCGGTTGGAAAAGGTGGGTGCCGCGCACTTCGGACCGGGACACACCTCGTGAAGCATGGCGGGGCGGCAACGGTTCCGTATTACTTCGCGAGGAAGTCGAGCAGCGCGGCGTTCACCACGTCAGGGCGCTCGTAGTTGGGCAGATGCCCGGCCTCCTCGACGGCGACGAAGGTCGTGGGGCGGACCAGCTCCCGCACGCGCTCGCTAGTGGAGAAGGGAATGATGGTATCGTGATGTCCCCAGACGAGGAGGATCGGCTTTCCTAGTGCCCCCAGCTCCCGGTAGCCGGCCTCGTACTGGTTGATCGGCATCTTCCGTACGCTCTCCAAGACGGCGCGGCGCGAGCCTTGGAAGCGGATGGTCTTCCGGTGGGTCGAATCGAAGTCGGGGTAGCGATCCGGGTGGAGCAGGTAGCGGCTCCCCGATAGAAGGTACCGCGTCCCGGCCACGCGCATCAGGTACTCGCCCGCGCCCGGGAGCACGGCTACCTTCGCCGCCAGCGGCATCTTCGTGCCAACGCCCGCCGGATCGAACAGCACCAGCTTTCGCACTTGGTCGGGCTGTCGCAGGGCGAACTCGGAGACGATCATCCCTCCCATGGAAAGCCCGACCAGATCTACCGGCTTGCCGGGTGCGACCTGCGCCAGCAACTCCGAGAGCTGGCGCACGTAGAAGTCCAGGTCGTAGCTCGCCTCCGGCCGGTCTGAAAGCCCTCGGCCGTAGAGATCGTAGCGCACTGCCCGCCATCCCGCCTCGCCCAGCGCCTCGAAGTTATGATCCCAGACGAAGGAGGGAATGGTGACGCCGTGCACCAGCACCACGGGGTGCCCGTCCTCGGGCCCCGCTAGCTCGTAGTAGGTGTAGCCAGCCGACAGCCTCACAAAGCTTCCCGGCGCGCCCTGACGCGCGGCGGCGTCTAGCCGGTCTGGCTCGTCATTGATAGTGAAGTACGGCACGGCCAGCGCCATAATCAGCGCGAAGGGAGCCAGCAGCAGCGCGCGCCTGCGCCTCCGCCCGTGGGGCTCGGTCACCTGCTCGTTGTTCAACTCGATTGTGGCTTGCATCAGCGGATTCTCCTTGGATGGCTGGCGTCTGTGCTATGAGCGAGTCGCCCGCCGTGATAATGGGGTTGTTCAACCGGCACCCGAGGCTTCCATGCGCCGAGCGCTCCTCTTGATGCCCATTTCGAGTATAGGAAACAATCGTTCTCAGTTCGTGCACAGAAGCGTCCAAAAAACGTCGCTTGTGCCTGCGTTGCCCTTTGGGTCTCTTTTCCCTATCATTAGAGTGACCCCAGCGGAAGGGCAGAGCACATCATCCCGGTACGCTGTCCAGCAAACCCGTTCATTTCTCATGTTCGCGAGACCATCAGGAACTACGTTCTCGCGGTCCGGAACTGCCGGTTTCGGGAAAAAGTGTGAGTATGTCGCACCTGAAGGTATTTCTCTTTGGACCGCCTCGCTTTGAGCGAGAGGGTGAAACGATAGAGGTCAGCCTGCGTAAAGCCACAGCCCTGCTGGCTTACCTGCTGGTGATAGGCAGCGCTTCCAGCCGAGACGCTCTGGCGACCCTTTTCTGGCCGGAAAGCGATCAGAGTAGCAGCCGTACCAATCTGCGCCGCGCCCTCTACCGCATCAATAAAGAAGTGGGGGACGAGGTGTTGATCGCGACCTGGGATACCATCGGCCGCAATCCGGATGCCGATATCTGGATCGATGTCGAGGCGTACCGGGCGCACCTCGCCACTGGCTTTGCCGATGGCCCAGTGCCAGTCGCCTCACGCTCCCAGCTGCTAGACGCGGTCGCGCTGTACGACGACGACTTTCTCGCCGGCTTCACCCTGCCTGACAGCCCTGGCTTTGACGAGTGGCAATGGTTCCAGCGGGAGGAGCTGCGCCGCTCCCTCGCGCAGGTATTACTCGAGTTGGCCAAAGTCCACGAGACACAGGCCGAGTGGGAGCCGGCGGTTGCCTACGCTCGCCGCTGGTTGGCGATGGACCCGCTGCACGAGCCGGCCCATCGGCAGTTGATGCGGCTCTATGCGCTGTCCGGCCGCCAGACGGCTGCACTTCGGCAGTACGAGCAGTGCGTGCAA
>JALZCF010000404.1 GCA_030863245.1 Chloroflexota bacterium | reverse complement strand
CTACCGCCTGCTAGTAAGCGAGTTGGCGGGCGTCAGTCCCACATTGGCCCGCGAGATGGCGGCAAGAGCCATCGGCGAGCCGGAAGGTCCTGTCGAGGACGCGGAGAGCATGGCGATGATCGACGTGGTAATGGAGTTATTCGTTCCCCTCGAGACAGGCGAGTGGGATCCCCATGTCGCGCTGGATGAGGAGGGGGCAGTCATCGCCTTTGCGCCCTACGAATTGAGTCAGTTCGAGCAATCGGAGACGGTTGAGAGTATCTCGGAGGCGATGCAGCGTTACTTCGCCGCACGCATGGACGTCGACGCCTACGCGGCCGCCCGCCGTCGTGTTGCTGATATGTTGGGGGAAGCGCACAAGCGGATAGAGAGCACCCTCTACCAGCTCCGTTCCCAAGTAGTTGAGCCAGCCGAGGTGGATCGACTGCGCGAGAACGGAGAACTACTCCTCGCCTACCAGTGGCAGGTACCAAAAGGGGCAGATGCGGTGGAAGTGCCAGATTTCGAGGGTAACCCGCGTCGCATCTCGCTCGACCCGACGCTCACACCCGTCGAGAACGCCCAGCGCCTGTTCACGCGCTACGAGAAGAAAAAGCGTGCGGCTGAACAGGTGCCCCTGCGCATCCGGGCCGCGGAGCAGGATCTGGCATTCATCGAGAGTCTCGCCAACGATCTCGAGCAGGCGGAGGAGCGGCCGGAGATCGAGGCCGTGCGCGAGGCACTGGTTGAGGGAGGCTTCGTTCCCGAGCAGAAGCGGCGACGCGGCGGTGGCGGTGTCGTGCGCGGTCCGCGCCGCGTGCCGGTGGGAGATTGGCTCGCCTTGGTCGGGCGCAACTCGAAACAGAATGATGAGGTAACCTTCCAATACGGCGCGTCGGACGATCTCTGGTTTCATGCGCGAGGTGTGCCGGGCGCACATGTGATCCTCAAGCGTGCCGGGCGCGAGGTACCAGAAGAGATCATCCAACAGGCGGCCTCACTCGCCGCCTACTACTCCCAGGCACGTGGCTCTACCGATGTCGCCGTCGACGTGACGGAGCGCCAGCACGTGCGCCGCATCTCCGGCGCGCGCCCTGGCCTCGTCACCTACCGCAACGAGCGCACACTTCACGTGAAACCATTGGCGGCGGAGGAGGTAGAGGAGTGGTCAGTGCAGCAAGCGTCCGGTTAATAGAAGGTGTTTGAGCCGAGGCCAGTGCCAGAGGCGGTTGCGCGCCAGGAACCAGAGGAAGGCGAGGAAGCCGCCGATTTCCCACACCCACAATTCTCGACGTCGCGTGAAGGTGTACCAATAAGCGCGCTTGATCTCTTCCTGCTCGCTCCCCTGCTTGCGCCACACATGGAAGCGCCAGCCCCGGAAGGGCCAGTACCAGGTATCGAGGAAGAACCACAATCTATCTGCAACGGCGTGCCCGTTGAACGCTAGCGCGTAGACGAGGTGCTGCGGCGCTTTCCACAAGGTGATCAGCAGTATCGCCAGGTGTGCGAGTAAGGTGTGCGCGAAGAGCACGGCACTCTTGTACTTACGATAGAAGTAGAGCCAGGCCAACGGCTTGTCGATCAGGTCAGGCATCACCGCCGCCAGCGCCACCAGGCGGTAATCCGCCTCCCGGAAATGCTCGGTGCGCTCTTGAATCTCGTTCAGCGCCGCCACGGTGTAGGCGACATGGCTAGGTGGAAGCACGATCCCTATTCCCTATCATCTGCACGTATCTCCATCGTAAACAGTTCCACTGCATCTCCCCCATCCTGCACGGGTAGCCGCCCTGTCGCATCATAAAGACCAATGCGAAGCGTGTAGCGGCCTGATGGCAGGCTGTCAGGGAGGGGAAGCACCCGCACGTCGGACCACGTATCACCGCGGACCCAGGTATCTGTCGGCGGGTCGGGTGGCGCATCGGCCTGCGCAACGATCTCGCCCGCCTCATTGACAAGATGAACAAAGAGCGTGTAGGGGCGGAGCGGTGCGTCGAGCGCAGTCCAGCGCAGGAGAAAGTCGAGGGTTTCCCCTGGTTGCGGCGCCTCCTCCGGCCATGTCGCATCCACCAGGATGATCTCCTCGCCGAACTGTGCGATGGGCCTCTCCAACGCTTCCATTGCCAACGGTGGCGGTGCGGCCCCGACGAGGAAGCGGCCAAGCGTTACCTGCTGCCCTACCGGGATCGCCTCTTCCTGCAGGTCATAGGCACTCAACCGCCATTCGTAGAGACCTGGGTCGACCTCTTCGGGAATGGTGAGCGGGATGGACAGGCGCAGCGGTTCCCCTACCGACCATTCCTGCGGAGGAAAGAAGGGGTCCGGGCTGATATCTTCTTGGCCTACCCGCAAACCATTCTCGTGAAAGAGTTGCAGGGAGAAGGAGAGATCCTGCGTGATGGGCTCGTTGGGGCGCAACCCAACCGTGACCGTTACCGTCTCGGCCGCCAGCACGCGTCGCGCCGAGGGATGCCAGCCTACCACCGATAGCTCCGGTGCCAGTTCCCCCTGCAGCACAGGGTCCGTCGGCATCTCTGCACGGCCCTCCACAGCGACGAGTGGCCCTGCATAGGGTTCCACGTCGTAACGGAGAGAGAGACTAGGCATCGGCTTGCTCAGCAGTACGGGTCGCCCCCATTGAAGTGCCCACTCCACCACCTCGTTCACCGTCCGATGCTCTGGGCCACTGGTAATAAGCGGGAAAACGGAGAGGAGATCGCGCCGCTGCCCTTCCGCAAATTGGGCGTACCAGAATGGCACCGCCTCATCACGGTCGTTGAAGACGATGATGGCATTCTCTGGTGGATCGGTTTCAAGGATGGTGTTGACCAACTGGCGCGGCGCATCCAATGTCGCGCGGGAGGGGGGTCGCTGAGCCAGGCGCTCCCCAAGCACCAGTAGCACTACGATGGCAAGTGCGGCCGCTATCCATCTTGGCCCCCTCGCCCCGAAGCGTCGCCATAGCACGGTGATCCCCACAAACCCAAGAATGATGAGCACCAGCCAGAGCGGGATGAACATCACTTCGATATCCCCGATTCCGTACACCAGCCCGAACAGTAGCGTGAGGGCACCGCCACTCAATAACAGAAGACGGTCGGAGAGCGGAAGACCGATCTGGCGGCTCTCTCCCAGGCGGAAGTGAAGCAGCCCGGGAATAGCGAACAATGTCAAAACGCCGACGTTTTCCCGCCAGAGCCTGCCGAAGGTGCGCAAGCGCTCGGACAAGGAAACGTTCAGCAGATTCGACGCGAAAACGGTACCGCTACTATGCGCCAAGAAGGCATTGACGGTTCCGTCATAGAGGATTAACTGCCGATCATCCGTTAGCGGCTGGTGCAGGTAGGGAGTCACAGGGCCGCGAAGGGGAATGTAGAGATAGAGAATTTGGGGTAGGAGAACGAGGGCGATCAACAAGAGCAGAAAGGGAAGCGTTATGGATCCGGATCTAGGTAACCCTGTCACGCCGTAGCGAGTTCGAAACTCTACCAGCCCCCACAGCAGAAGGCCCGGCAACCAGAGGAGCATCAACCGGTGGTGACCGATGGCCAAGCCGTACAGCAGCGCGAGCCCGAGTAGACGCTGCCGCCCTATTCCCTCTTCCCAGAGCCCCCAGAGCAGGAGGACGAGGAACAGGGCGTTGAGCGTGTACACCTCGGCAAGCAGGGCCTGCGACCAGAAGGTTTGAGAGAGACCGAAGGTGATGGCCGCCAGGGTGGCGATGAGGAGAGAGAGCTTGCGCTTTAATCGTAGTCGTGCCCGCCGTAGCAGGGCGTGCACTGTGGGCACGACAAGGGCGACGGCCGCAGCCCCCACTGTAGCGCTTAGGAGTGTCATCGCCCGCGTTGGCGCCACGCCTATCAGTGCGAGCGCGTGCGTCCACAGCCAACCACCTATCAAGAAGAGTGGGTAGCCGGTCGGGTGGCTCAGCCCCGCCGTCCACGCCGCCAGCTGCGCCTCACCCGCATCCCCCCAGTCCAAGCCGGGTGCTGCCATACTGCTGTAAAGCGCAAGGAAAGCGAAGAATAGGATCAGGATGAGAGAGACGCTGAGAAGTCGATCTCTCAATCCACCTCCCCTTGCTCCCAGGATAGGCTCCGCACAGCACTAGACAGGGGTCGATCGTCCGGCAGGTGGGCCAGATCGACGGCGCCTTCTCCGGACTCGGCCTCTAATGCACTCCCCTCGGGCGCCCCTTTCACGCCGATCAGCGCATAGGAGACACCGTGGTTGGTCGGTCCCGTCGCAGCACCCAGCGTCTTCAATGCGGCTACGGTATCGAGGTTTAGGTAGGCTGTTGCAGGGCCTTTGAGCGCGACGACGACAACTTTGCCCTCTGGGATCTGCTTGATGAATTCATGCAGCCGCTCGCGCTCGAACTCGTTCGCGGTCGTATCAAAACCACTGACTGCCTCAATCTCCCCTGTTACGGGATCCAGCACCGTGACGTTGGTCCCCAAGCGATGGTCGCTGGCATCCTCCCCAGCGACCGTGATCCAGGCCAACCCACCCGGATCGAGGTCGCTAAGACCCGGCCCGGCACTCTTGACAGTGATGGGCAGCCGTGTCTCGACCCCCGTCTGCCCCAGCATGGCGATGCCGGGCAGCACATCCACCGGCCGATCCGTGCGCGAGAAACGGAGCGTGACGCGGGCAGTGGGTCCATCCAGCGCCGAAGCAGGAACGGTAAATTCGACATCGTTCCACCCTGTCTCCAACGAGATGGGGTTCGCGACCGCCCTGCCGTTTACAAGGGGCTGCACCGTCTGTGGTAGCTGGAAGGGCCGAACCTGGAGCCCAACGGACAGAGGCTTATCCTGCGCCGCCAGCGGAACGAGAAAGGTCGCCTCGCCCTGCGCCCAATTGAATGTCACATCGCCTTCTGCCTCGTCTTCACTCCACCCCGCCACGTGGTAGATGTCGCTTTCGGGCGTGCCGAAGTCCAACTGACCCGTCCGTGGCGCAGACGCATCAACCCGATACACCAGCAGATCCTCTCCCGTGTAAAGCAGTTCCATCGGGAGAACCTCCTGGAGGTACTGGAGCGCCCGCTCGCGGTTATCCACGTAGGGGGGCCGCCCCTCGATGCCCGGATGCACCACTACGTAGCGCACGCCGAGCAGCGCCATCGTTTCGAGCGCCCGGGCCGCGTCCTCTGCCTTCTGCTCCTCCGAGACGGCACGGTCATTCTGGATCTCTATTAGCGAGCGTAGAACGGGCAACCTCTCCCAATACTCGAACTTCTCTGCTGGCGCCCGCGAGATGTTCCCCTGCAGGAGCCGCTTCCCGTGCGCGACCATATAGTACTGATTGCGTGTGTTCTCGGCGCCGGTCACCCCGAAGGAGTTCCGCCACCCCAGTGGGAGCGTGAGCACTGCCACGTCGTCGGGGTCTTCCGCGATGACATGGTAGCCCTCTGGGATACGAGCATCGGTAAGCGGAAGCGGGAGTGCCAGCTGCTCCACCAGCAGTACCCCGCTCAGCCCGGCAGCCATAAGCGTCCCCATATTGGCACGGCGTGTCCGCTCTCCGACCGCCCTCGCCACCCACCAAAGTCCATAGCCTACCAGGACCGCCGCACAGAGAAGGAGCACCACGCTGAAGCGATTCGCGGCGCGGTTACCCTGCACGATGGGGAGGTAGTGCAGCACGATGAAGGGCAGGGGGATGGCCGTCAATTGACCACCGGGCAACACACCGTCGAAGCTCCACAGATACTTGCCCCCCACCTGTAACACGGGCCCGAGAGCAAGGAGCAGGAAGGTCACAAGACCCGCCGCCCAAGCCGCCACGAGGTGCCGGAAGCGCAGCACGGCCAACAACGAGAGCAGCAAGGTCGAGATGCCCACGAAGACCGTGTTGACATCGCTGAAGCGGCTCGCCCCCGGGGATACCACGTTGACCTGAACGTTCCGCAGCTCTTCCACCCACTCCGGCCCCCAGAGGGGATGTAACGCGGTGGGTGAGGTGAAAGAGAAGAGATCCGCCGATAGTTTTAAGGCATCACCCCACCCCGTCAGCACAAAATCTGTCGAGAGCAGTGTCCTGACCACGGGGATGCCTACGGGCGCCCAGAGCACGACCGCCGTCAGGACCGCGACGGCCAACCGACCAACCCAGCCACGTACCGCGCGCCGCCAGGTGAATCCCATCAGGATCAACGCCAGCATCGCCAGGAACACGCCGAAGATCATCTCGTTGGCCAGTGCCGCCGCCATAAAGATACCGGCAAGGACGGCAGGACGATAGGCGACAATGCCTCGGTCGTCGTTGGCCGATCGTGGGTCGCTGGCTGCTCCCCAGAAGCTCTTGAGAAAGAAGAGCGCAAAGAGCGGGATGAAACCAGTGGACACCAGATCATAGTGCCCCAGTGCCGCGTAGACGGCACGGTACGCCCCAAAGGCATAGAGCGCACCCGCCCCCCAGGAGGCAACCTGCACCCAGCGACCTTGCACGCCTAGCGTGCGCGCCAACAACCAGCGCACCAGCAGCCAGACTCCCCAGCCGCTCAGCACGGTCATCCCGATCAAGATCAGATTCGAGGTTACGATCGGGCCAAGCCAATCCAGTAGCGGCAGGGCGACGGCGGCGTTGAAGATGTTGTAGGTGTAGAGGACGAGATCGATCCCCAGCGGATAGAAGATGAAATCCGTCTGGAGGGGGTTGACGCCGAGATCGAGCAGGGCGTGCCGGAACCACCAC
>JALZCF010000391.1 GCA_030863245.1 Chloroflexota bacterium | reverse complement strand
CCCTCCAGTCGCTCCCGCACCCACCTCGCCGCCTCCTCCGCCTGCTCCCGAATCCCGCCCTGCTCCATCATCACTCCTGAATGCCCTAAAGGTTCGTAGTACACACTTTAGTGTGCGCCGTGGGTTGGCACACTGAAGTGTGTACTACGAACCAGCCTCTCTTGCTCGTCAACTCCAATAAACACAAAAGGAGGGCCGAAAACACGCCCTCCTCTACACTCGCACAAAAATCACGGAGTCAAAACTAGCAGTAACTGCCTAGCCCACCATCGACCCAACTTGCCGGGAATGAGTCTCCAGTCTCCAGTCTCCCATCCCCGACCAACTCCCTCGATGGGCCACCAGCCGTCAGCTTACTCCCTGCGCATACACCTGCGTCGTCGAAATATTGGCATGCCCGAGCAGCTCCTGGAGTTCCGCCAGCTTCTCCTCCGGCGTCCCCGGGCTCTCACGCAGATGATGGATAGCAAAGGAGTGGCGGAGGGTGTGCGGGGTGACATCCTCCCTAATCCCTGCGCTCTCTACATAGTGCTTGATGATGAGCCACAACCCCTGACGTGTCAACTGGCTCCCGCGCATGTTGAGGAAGAGAGTACGCTCCTCCTCGATACGCACCAGTTGGCGCCGTCCACCATCCTCGTTCAGGTAGACACTCAAAGCACTGACCGCCCCCGGAGAGATCGGCACGACGCGCTCGTTCTGCCCACTCCCACAGCGAACCGTCCAATTCTCCAGGTCCAGGTCATCTACCATGAGATTGACCAGCTCACTCACGCGGAGACCCGCGCCATAGAGCAGCTCCAGCATCGCCCGGTCACGTATCCCCTTGGAGCTCTTCACCCGAGTCGGCGCTTCCAGTAGCCGCTTGATGCTCTCGCGCGAGAGGGCAGCCGGCGCCCCTTTATCTACCTTCGGGGTACTCACATGGCTCGTGGGGTTATCTAGCAGTTCCTCCTGTTCCACCAGGTGCTTGCAGAAACTCTTCACTGCAGCAACCTTGCGAGCCACCGTAGCAGGAGCATACTCCCGCTCCCGGAGATAAAAGAGGAATCCTTCGATGTCTTCCTCCCTCACCGTATCCCAGTTACCCGTTGCCCTACCTTCATCCTCCAACCACTGCACAAACTGCCCCAGGTCGTTGCGATAGGCAGCAACAGTATTCTCGGAATAATCCTCCTCTTCAAGAAGGTAGTTCAGATAGTCGTCGATCCGCTCGCGCATGCTTTGCCTCCGCTCGCTCGAAGATAAACTCCGCCAATGGAATCCATTCTAGCACAAGTTTCCATAAAATAAAATCGCGCCCATCACCCCGCCTCGCCCACCCGCCCCCCCGCACCCCGCTCCCCGCTCCACGAACCCCCTACAACTCAAACAGCGACGACTGCGTCGGCACCTCATCCCCATCATATGGCAGACCAAGATGCTCGTACGCACGTCGGGTCGCCACGCGACCACGCGGCGTGCGGTCGAGGAAACCAAGCTGGAGCAGGTAGGGCTCGTACACATCCATGATGGTATCCGGCTCCTCAGAGATCGCCGCTGCAATGGTCTCAAGCCCCACAGGTCCCCCTTCGAACTTGACGATAATCGCATCCAGCACACGGCGGTCAATCTCGTCCAACCCCAACTCATCTATCTCGAGCAGGGCAAGCGCCTCCCGCGCAACCTCCTCGGTGATCACCCCACCGGCACGCACCTGCGCATAATCCCGCACCCGCCGTAGCAACCGGTTCGCGATTCGCGGTGTGCCTCGCCCTCGGCGCGCGATCTCGTGCGCCCCCGCATCGTCGATCTCGACCTCCATCACCCTGGAGCTTCGCCTCACAATCTCCGCCAGCGTCTCCGCGTCATAGAACTCCAATCGATAGACGATGCCGAAGCGATCACGCAGGGGCGAGGTCATCATCGCCAACCGCGTCGTCGCGCCAACTATCGTGAAGCGCGGCAGCTTGAGCCGCACGTTGCGCGCCGACGGCCCCTTGCCGATGATAAGGTCGAGCACGAAATCCTCCATCGCCGGGTAAAGAATCTCCTCGATCGCCCGCCCCAAGCGATGGACCTCGTCGATAAAAAGAATATCCCCCTGGCGCAGGTTCGTCAGCAACGCCGCCAAGTCCCCAGCCCGCTCGATCGCTGGCCCCGCCGTCGTCTTGATACTGACATCCATCTCCTTGGCCAGAATCATCGCCAACGTCGTCTTGCCCAAACCAGGCGGCCCATAGAACAACACATGATCCAGCGGCTCACCCCGCTGCCTCGCTGCCTCGATCAGGATCGACACATTCTCCTTGATTCGCTCCTGGCCAATATACTCCCCAAGCCGCTGGGGCCGCAGGCTCTGCTCCACCCGCACATCCTCCCCCTGCCGCTCCCCCGACACAGCCCTCTGCTCCGCCTCCATCATCTCCTCCGCGTTAACTTACATGTTAGCCTCTAGCATAGCACACGCCCCAGACAGCTAGAAACAACTTCCACCTTTTATCCTGTTATCAATCTGTTGACTCTCCGTCGAAAAAATGATATAAGATGGAACTTCTTTGTGCCTGAGGGGAATTACACGCATGGCTGAACAGTTGGATTTCAAGAGTCGGTTGCAGGAAGAGCGAGAGGCTCTGCTCCAAAAGATCGAACGGCTACGCGAGGATGTCAAGGTCGAGCTGGAGTTCGAGGCAGATGAGGGCGACCCCGAACTGCCCGAGCGAGAGAAGAACCTTTCCTTGCTCGCGACCTTCGAGGAGCGGTTGGAAGAGATTGACTCGGCGCTAGACAAGTTGAAAGCGGGCGAATACGGTATCTGCCTCAATTGCGGTCAGCCCATCGACCCCGAGCGGCTCGCCATCGTACCAGAAGCGCAATACTGCGTCCCATGCAAGACCAAGCTCGAACGCCGCCGCCTCCGTCGCTGGTAACCAAGGCCTCTGATAAAAAGAGGGTTAGAGCAACTCTAACCCTCTTTTTCATTACCACCCAGGTGCCCGGCACTTGCTCGAGAGATACCTCCACGACCCCGCACCCAACTGAAGTGCCGGGCACCTCTCAGCCCACCGCAAAATCAACCCACCTTCCCAACAATGAATCTCCCCACTCCCCAAGCCGTTCCGCTCCCCGCTCCCCGCTCTCCGCTCCCCGCTCCCCGAACTCCGCCCATTTTGTCTCTTCCCAACTTCCCTGTATAGTCATCGGGGCGAACTGCCCAAGCCACCGAATGGAGAAGAGACAATGAGTGAGCGCGTTTACGAATCCGGTCACCCGTTGGTCAAGCATAAGATCGACCTCCTGCGTCGTCCCGAGACGGAACCCAAGAAGTTCCGCCAACTCCTCCGCGAGCTCTCCATGCTGCTTGCCTATGAGGCAACTCAGGACTTGGCCCTGGAACCGAGTGTGGTGCATACAGGGCTCGGGATCGCCCAAGGCCACACGCTAGCGGAAAAGATCGGCCTGGTGCCGATCCTTCGCGCCGGGTTGGGCATGGTGGAAGGCATCTGGGAGATGATGCCCACTGCAGAGGTGTGGCACATCGGCTTCTACCGCGACGAGAAGACCCTCCGCCCCGTGGCCTACTACAACAAGCTGCCCATAGAGCCCACCGTGCAGGTCGTCTTCGTGCTCGACCCCATGCTGGCCACCGGTGGCAGTGCCTGCGCCACGGTACAGATCCTGAAGGAGTGGGGTGCCGGGCGTATCAAGTTTCTCGGCCTGCTCGCCGCCCCGGAAGGCATCGCCCGCCTGACAGGCGAGCATCCCGACGTGGATATTCATATCGCTCAGATCGACGACCACCTGACACCTGAGCCGCAAACAGAGAGCGATCCCCCTCCCGGCTTCATCGTCCCCGGTCTCGGCGATGCCGGCGACCGGCAGTTCGGTACGGGATGACCCCTGTAACGGTGCTCTCTTTTCTCCTGATTCCGCTGCTCGCGCTTCTCCTGGCAGCGGCCTTGACCCCCCTGTCCATGCGCCTAGCCTGGGCGCTGAACACAGCCCGCCCGCCTACGCGGCCGCGCGACATTCACCGGCATCCCATCCCCCGCATGGCCGGCCTGGCAATGGGAGTCGCCTTCCTCGCTGCCGCCCTGCTCTCCCGCATCATGCCGGTCCCCTTCACCGACCCGAACGAGCCGATTCGTTTCTATGGCCTGCTGCTGGGGGCGATCGTCACCCTGCTCTTCGGCATCCTCGACGAGCGCGTCGAGCTGCCCGCCTGGCCCCAATTTGCCATGCAATTCCTGGTAGCCGCCATCGCCATCTACCACCTCATCATCATCGCCAACTTCGGCAACCCCTTTACCAACAGCCTGGTTCGACCCTGGGAGGACCCCCTCCCCTGGTGGATCGTCGTGCCACTGACCCTCTTCTGGTTCCTGGGCACCATGAACACCGTCAACTGGCTCGACGGTCTCGACGGCCTCGCCACCGGCGTCGCCGCTATCGCCAGCGCCGTCTTCGCTGCCCACATGATACGGGAGGAACAATACAGCGTTGCCCTCCTCGCCCTGGCCCTACTCGGCGCCACCCTAGGCGTCCTTCCCTACAACTTCAACCCGGCCCGCACCTTCATCGGCAGCAGCGGCTCCTTCTTCCTTGGCTACACCCTCGCCGCCCTCGCCATCATGGCCGGCGCCAAAGTCGCCACCATGCTCCTCGTCCTCGGCCTCCCCATTCTGGACGTCGCCTGGGTCATCGCCGACCGCGTCCGCCACGGCCACAGCCCCCTCCGCGGCGACAGACGCCACCTCCACCACCGCCTCTTCGACCTCGGCCTCAGCC
>JALZCF010000371.1 GCA_030863245.1 Chloroflexota bacterium | reverse complement strand
CACCTCTACACCGCCACACGCCGTTCGGCTCCCCGCCCCCCGCTCTACGATGTCGTGATCATAGGAGCGGGCCCCGCTGGTAGTGCGGCGGCCATTGCGCTGAGTGAATCCGGCCACTCCGTCGTGTTGTTGGAGCGCCATCACTACCCACGCCACAAGATGTGCGGTGAGTTTCTATCGCCCGAGACGGTACCGATATTCGAGCAGCTGGGGGTATGGGAGGAAGTCCAAGCAGTGCACCCGGCTCGTATCACGGCGGCGCGCATCACGGAACCAGGCGGACAGCGGTTGGATGTAGCACTGCCTGCCCCCGCGCTTGGTCTCTCGCGCTACCGGCTCGATCACCTGCTCGTCGAGCGGGCTCGCGTGGCCGGTGCGGAGGTGAGTGAGGGATGCGTGGTGAGTGAGGTCCACGGCTCGTTAGACCAGGGATTCGAGGTGGTGACGCATGAGGGAAGCGTGCGTGCACGCGTGGTTTTGGGTGCGTGGGGCAAACGCTCGACGCTGGACCGTAGCCTAGCGCGCCCTTTCTTCGGGCGGCGTGCGGGTTTCATGGCGCTGAAGGCGCACTTCCAGGGGCCGGAGCCGGAGGAGCGAACGGAGCTTCATGCTTTTCCTGGCGGATACTGTGGCATCAACCGCGTGGAGGGAGAGGCAGTCAACGTCTGCCTACTCGCGACTGATGGGGCGTGGGAGCGTAGCGGCAAGAGCATCCCAGCGTTCTGGCAGATGATTCAGGAAGAGAACGCGGCGCTGGCGATGCAGTTACGGTATGCGGACAAAGTGACAGAGGACATTGTCATCTCGAACATCTCCTTCGCCCGCAAATCCCCTGTCGAGCGCGACATCTTGATGCTCGGCGACAGCGCCGAACTCATCTCACCCCTAGCCGGGAACGGCCAAGCTATAGCCCTACATGCAGCCCTGCTCGCCGCCCCGCTCGTGGATGATTTTCTTGCAGGCCGACAGTCCGCAGCACAACTGTGCCAGGGCTACGCACGCACCTGGCATCGCCACTTCTCAAAACGCCTCACCCTCGGACGCCTCCTTCAGCCCCTCTTCCTCCACCCCCTGGCCCTATCTGCCGGCCTCCGCCTAACAAATACCATACCACGCCTGGCGACATGGTTGGTAGAGGAAACGCGAGAACGGCGTGGAGTCCGTGGAGCAGGGAGCGGGGAGCGGGGAGCGGAACGACTGTAGGAGTGTGATGGTGTAGGCGTGTGGGGGTGTAACGGCTGAACGAGGCCGGGGAGCGGAATGAGGGGGTACGCACGGATGAGGGTGAACCGCATAACCACTAACCACTAGTCACTGATCAGTGCCGTTATGCTCCTCGCATGCCTCGCTTTCCCTCACGCCCCTTTTCTTCTATCATCTGCTACCGTTCGAGTGCAAACCTTTGAAAACAGTGACGAAGAGGCATCAATGGACTCTCGAAAGATGTTGGAGCAGCATGTGCAGACGCTCAATGCACTGCTGCGCGGTGGAATCAGCCGGGGGATTGGGAACACCCGAGCGGTGAAGGAGGATGACCTGCAGTCCTCGTTGAAGGCACAGTGGGAGACAGAGCGGAACCTGGTCCAACGGGTGCTGCGCGAGCCGGGCGATCCAACAGAGCAGCTCCTGGAGTGGCGCGAGCGGACGCAGGGATTCATAGACAGGTACCCCGAACGCGAGGGGTGGACCGATCGCGAGGGCGTGCAGTGGATGGCGCAGGACACGCTGGATGCCATTGACAAGCTGCTGGAACAGATCGAGGCATGGGAGATGGAGATAGAGGAGTACGAGGATCTCGAGGATGATGGTGGCTGGTAGTAACTGAAGCGGTGCACGACAGAAAGGAGCGGGCTGGAAGCGATTCGCCTGAAGGACGAAGATAGCAGACCAGCCAATCGGAAATGAAGATTACATTAGATGACCGAAAGGCCACAGCCACTCCAGAGGGGCACCTTGTTCGGGAGATGCTCGGGCTGGAGACGATGAATGTATCGAAGTACAGCGTAGCGCATATCGTGGCCGAGGCGGGGTCGCGAGACATCACGCGGGAGAACCAGTTCGACGAGATCCTACTCGTCATCAAAGGGCACGGCACGGTTCGGCAGGATTACGTCGACGAGGAGATTGGCCCCAAAGACGTAGTCTTGCTCCCGGCAGGGACGCGCTACGCGATCGAGGCCCAGGAGGAGGAAGATCTGGAGCTGTGGGCGATCTGCGTCCCGGCCTATCGTGCCGAATGGAGCAATGCCGGTTCGGCCAAGCGCGACTGGCGAGAGTACCAAGTCCCACGCGGTGCGGAGCGGTTACGTTCGATCCAGAAGCGGAATGAAGATCGGGAGGGATAGGACTTCTCACTCGACCAGAAACGTATCGGGACGACCTCTCCGTGTCATCAAGTTGAAGATTGGTGAGGAGTGAGAAAGGGACAATGCAGAATCCACCGAGACAACCCTTGATCGATGAAGTCTTCACGTACACGATATGGAGGGACGACATCCACGCGCGGTGTCGCATCCGTATCTATCTGCTGAAATACAAGACTGTCGTGATTGTCTCACAACCACCCGGAAGCTCGGATGTGAGCCTCTTTACCGCTGTGGAGGAAGTGGCCACGCAGGCATGCGAGCATTACGGTCTTGAGCCGGAGCGGTTGGTATGGGTCGTGCACCACCAGGCGCCTCACGGCGAGCTCGTACCAACGGAATGGTTTGACCTGGTTACGTTTGTATGGGATGGGGAGGCATTCCAGGACCCTGAGTGGTCTCCCTCTTCCCGCGTCGCGGTGATGGGGCTGATAGAGGAAGTCTTCTAACGGCGGTCATGAGAGCGCTTGGGATCTTGGGCCTGGTTCGAAGCCTACCAGATTCCTAATGACAGGGCGGGCTGCCGTTCCTCCGCTCACTGCCGTTCATTGCCGTTCCTCGCGCAATGCCTCCACCTCGGCCTGCAGCCAGTCGGCGGCGGCACGGGGGGTGAGGGTTTTCTCGATGGCGATCTGGTAGATGACCTGGGGGATCAGGAGCCGCCCCTCGATCTCGCCGATAATGGCCCGCTCCTGTGCGTCGTAATCTGGCCGGAGGAACCAGCGCTGCATGGTCTCGTAGCCGTTGACGATCTGCTCCAGGGTCTCGTCCGAATAGAAGCGGAAGTAGTCGCTCGACTGCCGCCAATCATCTACTGCGCTCTCGAGGACAGGCACCTTGCCGAAGGGCGAGACCGCCAGCACGTCGGCGTATCCCTCAGTCAAGAAGAACTCGACCACATCCTGGGCGGCAGGATCCGCTCCACGCAGGATCGCGAAGGTGACGAGCTGCCCATAGGTGGCGAAGCCATCGGGGCCTTCCAGCACGGCGGCGAACCCAGTCTTGCTCGCCAGATCGGCCACCGCCGGTTGCACCGGGTAGCCCTCCTCCACTCCCACCCCCTCAACCAGATCGTCCATGATGTAGGTGCTGAAGAAAAACTGGCCTGTCTGGCCGCGCAGGTATGCCTCGCGCGCGCCCCGCCAATACTGCGGTCCCGGCATCGCGTATTCCTGCAACGAGGTGTACCAGGTGAGAGCCTCAGTCATCTCCGGCGAGTTCATCGTCACATTGCCATCGTCGTCGAAGGGCCAGGCATCGTTAGAGATGGCGACCTGCTCGACAACCTGATGCACGTAGTTCTGTTGCGGGTCGGTCGGCAGCACGATCCCAAACTCCACATCGCCGGCTCGCGGCAACGCACGGGCCGCCGCGTGAATGGCTTCCCAGCTCGTCGGCGGCGGGAGCTCCAGCGCCTCGAACAGGTCCGCCCGATACCAAAGCGCCTGAATCCAACCATCATAAGGCACCGCCATGTACTGACCCGTATCGGGGTGGGTTACCATCGTCAAGGGCCCGTCCCGAAATTCCTCTTCGCCGATTGATTCGATGACTGTCTCGGCCGCCTGATAGTCAAGCAGACCGACGTCGGCGAACGGCGCCACACGTTCGATTCCCAGGCGGGCAATATCGGGTAGGGCATCAGCCTGGATGGCGGTGGCCATCCGTGCCGAGAGGCTGCTCTCATCCACCGGTACGATCCGCACCTCGATCTCGGGGTAGCGCTCCATGAACCGCTCTGCCACGTCCTCGTAGATGGTCACCCACTCCGGCTCGTTGTCGTCCGTCCAGAGTTCGACCACCCGCCGGTTGGCCTCGTTCGATTCCCGTATGGTTGGGGCCGTCGGCTCCCGATAGAGCTGGAGGATGTCGAGCGGCTCACGCTCCTCCACTATCTCCCGCTCCTGGCACGCGACGACTGCGACCGTGAGAACACACAGCCAGCACAGCAGAGCAATGCGGCTTTTCATCGGATCGCTCCTGCAGCTTGAATATGATTACGTTTCCTATTATTATGAATATGGCTGTATAAACGCAACCTGCAAGTCTCGGTTCTCGTCCATGCGCCGCTTTGCTCAGTTAAGTATCAAGTCCCGCCTTATCTTGATGTTGCTGGCCGTCAGCCTGCTTTCCATCGTGGTGATCGGCTATCTGGGCTGGAGCAACGGGCGACGCGCGCTCAACCAAGCTATCTTCAACCAGCTGACCAGCGTCCGTGCCTCCAAAGCCTATCAGATCGAGACCTACTTCGACCGCATCTTCAATCACACGACCAGCCTGGCAGAGGATCGAATGGTCGTCGAGGCAATGAAGGAGTTCGGGCGGGCCTATCGGGATGTAAGTACGTGGCCACTCGTGCCGGAGTGGGAAACGGAGGTGAACGAGTATTACGAGGAAGCGTTTCTGCCGCGTCTGGCCGACAACGTGGAGGGTACGCTGCTCTTCGAGTTGTATCGCCCGCAGAGCACGGCGGCCACCTACCTTCAATACCACTACATCGTCGCAAATCCCTTCCCGGTCAACGAGAAGCAGCGGCTGATCGCCTCCGAGAGCGACACCAGCACATACACGCTCATCCACCAGCGGCTGCACCCCCTCTTCCGTAGCCTGGTGAGGAAGTTCCGGTACGAGGACCTTTTCCTGATTGACATCCGCACGGGCGATATCGTTTACTCCGTCTTCAAAGAGACAGACTTTGCCACCAACCTGCTCGACGGACCCTATCGTGAGAGCAACTTTGCGCAGCTGTTCCAGATCGTGCAAGACGCCCCCGAACAGGGGGTCGTGCGCATCATCGATTTTCGTCCCTATCGCCCCTCGTACGCCGCGCCGGCTGCCTTCGTCGCCTCCCCCGTGTACGAGGGCGCAGAGGCTATTGGCGTGCTGGCGCTGAAGTTGCCGGTAGACGAGATCAACAACGTGATGACGGGTGGCCTGAACTGGCAGGCGGACGGGCTTGGCGAGTCCGGGGAGAGCTACCTCGTCGGGTCGGATCTTCTCATGCGCTCCGTGTCGCGCTTCCTGCTCGAGGATTGGGATAACTATGCAGCGATGCTGGAGGAGATGGGTATCCCGGAGGAAATCAGCGCCCGCATCGATCGTTTCCGGACCTCCATCCTCCTGCAGACCATCAATACGCGGAGCGTACAGCGTGCCCTGGCGGGCGAGGAGGGCACCCAAATTATCGAGGGTTATCGCGGCACGCCAGTGCTGAGTTCTTACGAACCGCTGGAGATTCCGGGGCTTGAGTGGGTGATCCTTTCCGAGATGGATGTGGACGAGGCGTTCGCACCCGTCGCCAGCTTGCAGCGTAACATCCTCATTTCCACTGTGATCCTCGTTCTAGTCGTCACCCTCGCCGCCGTTGCCCTCTCGCGCGTCTTCGTGCGCCCCATCGAGAAGTTGACCGAGGGCGTACAACAGGTCGGCGCGGGGGACCATAGTATCGTGATCGATCTCGACACGAACGATGAGTTCGGTGACCTGGCACACGCGTTCAACGTCATGGTGGCGAACATTCGCGAGCAGACCGAGCTGATCGAGGAGAAGAACGCCGAAAATGAGCGCCTGCTGCTCACCATCCTGCCCGCCCCCATCGCTGAGCGGCTGAAGCGGGGCGAGCGCGTGGCGGACCGTATGGAGCAGGTGTCTGTCCTGTTCATCCGTATGTTGGGCTTCGCAGAGATGGCAAACCGGCAAGGCGCACGGCAATCGGCCAAGGCGCTCGACCAGCTCATCTGTACCCTCGACGAGGCGGCGGAACGCTTCGAGATCGAGCGTGTCAAGACTTTCGCCGAGACCTACGTCGCCGCTTGCGGCCTCACGTCGCCGCGCTTGGACCACGCCAAGCGCGCACTCGACTTCGCGGTCGAAGCAGTCAACATTATCCGTCAATTTGATCTGGAGCACGACGAGGCGCTGTCCATGCAGATCGGCATCAACGCGGGCTTGGTGCTCGCGGGCGTCGTCGGCGGGGAGAGGTTCGTCTACGAGTTATGGGGAGAGACGGTCAATGTGGCGAACCACATCCACACGGAGGCCGCCCCGAACAGCATCCTCGTGACGCAGGAGGTCTACGACCGCACCCGCACCTTCTACGAGTTCGAGCGCCACGACCCAATTCCCTACGACGACGATGACCTCATCCCGGTCTGGCAGCTCACACTGGAGGTACCGCAACCGGGGGCAGATCGCGAGACGCCAAGCCGCGTCGTAGCCGAGCCAGCCGCGACCACGAGAAGCAGCTAGATAGCTGGAGGGAGTAGGATGGAACTCTTTCAAGACTCCTTGTTCACCTGGAGCCTCGTTCTCATCATCGGTTTCCCGCTGCTCGTGGTCTTGTTAACGGAGCTGGTTGATCGGCTGAAACGTCGACAACACCCACTTGCCCAACCTTTGCGCCTAGCACGCAACGTCGTCCTCCCCATGCTGGCCGCCCTCCTGCTCCTCCAATTCATCCTGGCCTACGAGGACACCTCGCTTCTCATTCGCCTGGTCGCCACCCTCTTCTGGCTGGCTGTCATGGTCGTGCTCTTCCGGGTACTTCAATACGTGCTAACCCCCTCCGAGGGACAACCCGACTGGCGGCAGAACGTTCCCTTCCTACTCCTGCAGCTTCCCCGTTTCCTGCTGGTGCTCCTGATTGGCTACCTCATTCTAGCACAGGTCTGGAGCGTCAACGTCGCCGGGCTTGTCACGGCCTTAGGTGTCGGCTCGCTCGTCATCGCCCTCGCACTGCAAGACACGCTTAGTAACCTCTTCTCTGGTCTGCTACTCCTGCTCAACCGCCCCTTCCAGGTTGGTGACTGGATTCAGAGCGGGGAGGTGGAAGGGCAGGTGAGGGAGATCAACTGGCGCACCTCGCTTGTGCGCACGCGCGATAATGACCTGGTGGTCATCCCCAACGGCTCGATAGCGAAGGGCCTGCTCAAAAACTACAGCCGGCCCACAACGTTGCACCGGGTCAAAGAGGAG
>JALZCF010000501.1 GCA_030863245.1 Chloroflexota bacterium | reverse complement strand
TTCTGGTGGCGCGTGCCGGAGTCACTCCTTTCGAGGCGCTACTCTACGCTGCAGAGCAGTTCCGGAATGCTAACCTGCCGGTGATCGGAACAGTGCTGAACGATATCGACTTCGAGCGGGATGCCTCTTACGACCCCGCATATCGCTGGTCCGCGTACAGCAAGTCCTACTACACGGCGGCGGCACCTGAATAGGCTACTCGAACCTGTTACACGTTAGGCCCAGTCACGACCTTGATCCACCTATCAATGAACAGCACAAGCGCATGGCGCCGCATGTTTCAGCTCCGAAGTACGAGAGCTGTCCGTTCCGCCCACGTACACTCCCGCGAGGAGTTCCAAGCGCTGCTCACGCGCGAATGCTGCCGCGCCGACCGCAGCGGAGCGATATTCTCAATAATTCTTTTTGACGTGGGAGAAGATAGTGGGAGCCAGTTGCAGGCGGATCGCCTGGTAGAGGTGCTCCGAACACGCATACGGCTAACGGATGAGGTCGGCTGCAGCAGCGACGGGCGCATCGGAGTGTTTCTCCCGGATACACCCGCCGAGGGTGCCCACAAGCTGGCGCGGGATATCTCTGACATCCTCGCAGCCGATACACCTCCTCCGATATGTGCCATCTACAGCTACCCGAGCGACGCTCCGCCGGACCATGGGCTCTCGGCGCAGCCGGCAGTCTCTGTAGCCTTCCCCCGCGATGAGGCCTCACCGGCGCGACGCGTTGCGGATGCACGCCTGAGCACCTCCTCCGCCCCGCCGTACGGCTGCGTGCTTCCGCGCTGGAAGCGGGTGATGGACCTCGCGGGCGCTCTCGTGGGGATTGTCGTCCTCGCACCCGTGATGCTGGGGATCGCGCTGGCGATCAAGCTGACCTCACCGGGGCCGGTGATCTTCCGACAGCAGCGGATCGGCTACCGTGGCCGCCCTTTTCCCATCTATAAGTTCCGTTCAATGGCCGCGGGGGCGAGCGAGGACCTGCACATCGAGTACGTACGGAAAGTGATCCAGGGTAAGGCAGAGAGGCATCGCGAGGGCGCACTCAAGCTTACGGACGATCCACGCGTTACCCGAGTGGGCAAATTCCTCCGGAAGTGGAGTCTTGATGAATTGCCGCAGCTCTACAACGTGCTGAAGGGAGAGATGAGTCTGGTCGGCCCACGTCCCGATCCCATTTACGCGAGCCTCGAGTATCGGCCCTGGTACCACAGGCGGACGCTGCACGTCAAGCCTGGTATATCCGGCCTCTGGCAGGTCGAGGGACGCAGCCGTGTCACCTTCGAAGAGATGATCCGGCTGGATCTGCGGTACAGCAATTCGTTGTCTTTCGCCACGGATGTGAGGATCATCTTGCGTACCTTCCGGGCGGTATTTTCTCGCGCGGGTGCCTACTAAGGATGCAGCAAATGATTACACGCGTTGGTATTATCGGCCTGGGCTACTGGGGACCCAACCTGGTTCGCACCTTTGACAGCCTCCCAGACGTAAAGGTGACGGCGCTCTGCGACCGCGACACGGAGCGTTTGAGGCAACTCACGAGCCGGTTCCCCCATCTGCACGCCACGGATCAGGCGGAGGAGCTATTATCCCGCGACTTAGTTGATGCCGTAGTGATCGCTACTCCAACGGGAACCCACTACGCACTGGCCAAGCGCGCCCTGGAGAGGGGGCTACATACCTTCGTTGAGAAGCCACTCGCTACCACCTCTGCGGAATGTGAGGAGCTAATCGAGCTGGCCCACACGCAAGGAGCCCAATTGTTCGTCGGCCATGTCTTCCTTTATACGGCGGCGGTCGCCAAGCTCAAGGAGCTGATCGAGAACGAAGAGTTGGGGGAGCTATGTTACATTAGCTCCACTCGGCTGAATCTGGGCCCAGTACGGAAGGATGTGAACGCACTCTGGGACCTGGCACCGCATGACATCTCGATCATCTTACACTTGGTTGGCAGCCTGCCCACTAGTGTGAACTGTCAGGGGGTGGCCTATCTGAACCGCCGCATACATGATGTCTGCTCGCTTACGATGCACTTTCCGTCGGGGCTGATGGCAATTATCCATATCAGTTGGCTTGACCCAAACAAGACTCGGCGGATGACCATAGTAGGTAACCGGCAGATGGCGGTCTATGACGATGTTGATCCCTTGGAAAAAGTTAAGATCTATGACAAGGGGGTCGAGGCGCCAGCCTATCCCACAGATTTTGCCGAGTTCCAGTTCAGCTATCGCTATGGTGATACCCGCAGCCCGCGATTGATCGAGGAGGAACCACTTCGGACAGAGTGCAAGCACTTCATCGACTGCATCCAACAGGGGCTCCAGCCAAAAACGGACGGGCGAAATGGGCTGGATGTCGTCCGAGTGCTCGAGGCGGCGGACATATCCCTCCATGACAGCGGCGGGAGAGTCTATCTCGAAGCACAATCCGAGTTGTCTATCCTGAACCCCGCTACACCGATCAGAATGTGGAATCCACCCTCACCGAGAATCGCTCACGCCTGATGGGCACTGAGCGGGTGGAACTCGCGCTGCCATCGCTCTGCGATCCCGGCATGGAGACATCGCCCTCGGCTGTACCTTTGCGAATGATAACGATCCGGGGTGTGAATGCTCCCGGGACTACATGCAGGTCCGATGCTAAGGAGGGGGCCAGGATCCGCGTCAACCCCACTATCGTGCCAGGTGTGACCATCGGCGAGTACGCGCTCGTCGGCTCGGGCAGTGTGGTCACTCGTGACGTTTCCCCGCACACCACGCCGTGTGGGAATCCCGCGCGTGTGCTGAAGATGACGTAGAAGCTGCGCTGCCCCTCTGGCCGCACAGCCTACTCCCATGATCCAAATGAACGAGCAGATAGATGATGAATCCTCTGGTAGACCTGGTGGGCCAGTATCGGGACCTGCAGCATCAGGTGATCCCCGCCCTCGTGCGCGTCATGGAGAGCGGGCAGTTCATCCTCGGCGAGGAGGTAGCGCTCTTCGAGGAGGAATTCGCCCGCTACTGCGGGACCACCCACTGCATTGGTGTCGCCTCAGGAACCGATGCGCTCCGCCTGACACTTGGAGCGCTGCAAATCGGTCCGGGCGACGAGGTGATCACCGTCGCGAACACCTTCATCGCCACTGCGCTCGCAATCTCGCATGTTGGCGCCACTCCCGTCTTCGTCGATGTGCGCGAGGAGGACTTCAACATCGACGTGGATCTCATCGAGGCGGCGGTCACCGAGCGGACACGGGCGATCATCCCCGTGCACCTCTACGGTCAACCGGCCAACATGGGCGCGGTGATGCGGATCGCACGCAAGCATGGACTCAAGGTCATCGAGGATGCCTGCCAGGCCCACGGCGCCTGGCTCGGGGACCGGCGGGTGGGGAGCTTCGGCGATGTTGCCTGCTTCAGCTTCTATCCTGGCAAGAATCTGGGCGCATACGGGGATGGCGGCGCTATCGTGA
>JALZCF010000360.1 GCA_030863245.1 Chloroflexota bacterium | reverse complement strand
GCCTACTACATGGGGGGCGAGGGGCGCCGTCTCTTCGGCAAAGTGGTACCCAGCGAGATGCGCAACAAGAGCGCCTGGGCGCAGCGCGAGCCGATCGGAGTGGTGGGCATGATTACCCCCTGGAACTTTCCCATCGCCATCCCGGCGTGGAAGATGTTCCCCGCCCTCGTCTGTGGCAACACCGTCGTCTTCAAGCCGGCGGAGGACACGCCCATGCTGGCGGCCATGCTCATCGAGGTGATGGAAGAGGCTGATTTCCCCCCGGGCGTCGTCAACATGGTCACCGGTAACGGCCCGGTCACTGGCAATGCCATCGTCGAGCACCCCGACGTCAAGGTGATCTCCTTCACGGGCTCCGCCGAGGTCGGCCGTGTCGTCGCAGGCAAGGCCGGCGCGATGCTCAAGAAGGTGTCCCTGGAGCTGGGGGGCAAGAATGCCGTCATCGTGATGGATGATGCTAACCTCGACCTCGTCCTTGACGCGACGATCTGGGGCGCCTTCGGCACGACCGGCCAGCGCTGCACGGCCACCAGCCGCGTCATCGTTGACGACCAGGTTCGCGATCGCTTCACCGAGATGCTCGTCGAGCGCACCAGGCAACTGAAGCTGGGACACGGCGCCGAGGAGAGCACGGATATTGGTCCCCTGATCAACCAGGAAGCCCTGGAGAAGGTGGCATCCTATGAAAGGGTGGCAGAGGAAGAGGGCGCCCGCCTGCTCCTCGGCGGCTCGCGCTACGAGAACGGTGGCGGCTTCTTCTACCAGCCCACCATCTGGGACAACGTGGAGTCGACCTCGCGGCTGGCGCAGGAGGAGATCTTCGGCCCCTGCCTCTCCATCATCGCGTCGGACGACATCGAGGACGCGATCCGCAAGGCGAATAGCATCGAGTACGGCCTCAGCTGCGCCATCTTCACCCAGGACGTGAACCGCGCCTTCCGCGCCATCCGGGACCTGGAGACCGGCCTCTGCTACATCAACCACTCCACCATCGGTGCCGAGATCTCGCTCCCCTTCGGCGGCGTAAAGAGCACCGGCAACGGCACCCGCGAGGCTGCCTGGGCCGCCCTCGACACCTTCACCGAGTGGAAAGCCGTCTACGTCGACTGGTCCGGCACCCTCCAACGCGCCCAGATCGACAACCGCCCAGTCGAAGGCGAAACGAGCGAGTAGTAGATGGCAAATGGCGTAGCCAAAGCGGGCAGCATGGAGCGCCGTCCCGCTTTTCTCAAGTGCAACACGACTTTCGTTCGTTACATCTCGTTCATCCGGTATAATTGAAACACCCACTCCCACATGCACATCACGATTAGGAGGGAGACCAACATGGCATCACCGTTTCCTGCGATGGATCCTTACTTGGAAGAGGCATGGCTGGCCGAACAGAACCTCGGAGCGTCACCTCGAGCTTCCAGTCCGCCTTAGTGTTTACGGACTGCCCACTTGCACGGTGCCCAGCACTAGGTATCGCTCCTCGCCGTTGACATTCGCGCCATAGGGCTGAACGCGCTCGCCCGTGTTGTGTTCGTAGAGGCCGACGCGCAGTTCATATGGACCGGGCGGTGTATGAGGGGGAAGCGGGATCGTGTAGGCGGTGGTGACGTACTCGCCGCGTGCCCACCCGTTGGTGGGCAACTTTCCATCTCCCGGCTCCAGATCGCGTTGCGGGCCCAGATTCCCGTCCGCGCTGATTAGGTGCGTGAATATCTTGTAGCGGCCGAGCGGGCGCGTAGTGGCGTACCAATGGAGGGTGACTGGCACCTCCCCACCCGCTTGGTAGCTCATTTGCGGGTCGGGTAGCGTTGCACCGACAAGCTGGATGCTATCTCCAAAGGCGACGTCGAGCGGGATTGCGATCGTGGGCGGCTCAAAATCACGCGGGCGATCCTCGATCGTGATGGTGCCAATCTGCAGGATCTCTCCCGACTTGAACAGCCCCTGCGTCCAAGGAATCGCGGCTGCTTCGCGACTGACGCGCAGGTACAGCGGGTACTCACCCGGTGCGACATCCGGCGCGACGGTGACGTAGTGGATGTCGCGCACGACCTCCCCCTCCCCCCACTGGCTGGTCGGGTACTCCCTTGTCTTCGTCACCCCACCATCGTCCTCAGAAAGGGCATCCGATGTCAGGAAAAGATGTAAATTCTCCTCGCTCTCTTCCAGCGCACGCCACACCAGTTCCACGGCAATGGACGCACTCGGCTCCGAAGGACCGGACGGGATCGCGTGACCAAGGAGCTGGAGTGGCCCGAAGCGTACTTCCTGTCGGGTGCCTACCGTTGGTGCCTTTTCGAGCCGCGGCGTCGGACCTACCTCCACGACGGCGATATTGGCTTGCTCTGGGGTTGGCATCCGCTCTCCTGCCCCGGGCAATACAGCTCCGTCAGAAGGGCGGTAGAAGGTGAGGCGTGCATAGTACTTGCCTGGGGGGATCCCCTGGGGCAGCCGCAAACGCACGGGCCATCGCTGTACACCTGGTACATCTTTGAGTGAGAGCAAGGGGCCGAGTGGCTGCTCGTCGAGCACGGGCACCCACTGCCGGCCAGCGGGAGAGGTGTCGTAGAGCCCGAGCGAGAGACGCACGCTCGGGTCCATCGGCTCATGTCCCTCCAACCACAGATTGAAGTCGACCCAACTGCCGCCTGTCTGTGGCCCCCGCGGCGGGTCGATGCCGTGTAGGGTGATCCATGGAGTATCACCGCCCGGTTCCAGGAAGCGAATCGAGATATCGCTAGTGGGCGCCTCGCCAGGCTCGGGTGGAAAATACCAGCCCTGCACACGGCCATTGCTGTCACCTGCTATGAGGTAGTCGTAGAAGAGTAGTGCGTGCTTGTCGAGCCAGCCACGAATGAGCCCCCGGGGGTCTGTAACAGTGTCGTAGATGCGGAAGTGCCAGAGGCGCACAGCGTCGTCGGCGACCCTCTCCAGCGCTTCGATAGTCTGCTCAGGCGTCATCGCGTAGAAATCACTCTCCGCCAGTCCCCACCCTAGCGATGGGCTGCCTCCGACCGAGCCACCCTGAAGCAACGTCAGACCGTTCTCGTCCAGGATCTCCTCTTCATCCCAAGCTGTCAGCCGGTCTTGCCAGCTTATCGGATCATCGAAATAATGGTTGAAGGCCGTATAGGCGTAGCCCGCATTCACGAGCAGGGCATCGCCCGTGCGCCACTGCTCCTCGACCTGCTCCACCCCGCCCCGCAGGTCGTCCGCACTGTACGCTGTGTCGTTCCAAAAGCGCTGCACCGACTCGGCGGAGAGCAGTAGCAGCGGCGCGATCAGGGCCAGTGCCGTCACCATTGAACCCGGTAACCGTGCGCGTGAATAGGCCTCCCGTGTCCATGCAATGAAGGCTATCGCCAACAGGATATAGAAGGCGGGCGAGTAAGTGAAAATGTAGCGCACGTGGTAGAGTGGCGCCGGTGAGTAAGAGCTAAGAATCAAGACCCCAAATGGTAGTAGCAGCGCACCGGATAAAAGAAGGAGAACGTCTGTCTGACGCCGTTGTCGCCAATACAGCCACAGCCCGCTAGCTGCGACGAGCGCTAGCAGGAGGAGCGCCTCCTGGAGCGCCTGGTACGTCATTGACTGGCCCAATGCCAACGCTGAGAGCGTTTCCAAAAGCGCCGTCGATATCGATGTTCCCTCACGCCAAGGAGGCACGGGAGGATTAAGCGCCTGGCGGACTGCGATGGGCATCCATGGTGTCCAAAGCAGGAGCACCACGCCTGCAAGGGTTATCCAACGTCTCCGGCGCCCTTCCGGTGCGTGCGCGCGCCACAACCACCACGCCACAAAGAGCACCTCCCACAGCAGCAGGAAGGCAAAGTAATAGAGCGTGTAGAGGCCCGCAGTCGCACTGAAGACCCACAGGGTCATCCAGCGCTTCTTCATCCGTGCGCCGTGTAGCAGTTGCCACAGCGCTATCAACGTCCAGAGACCTAGTGTTGCCCCCATCGTGTACATGCGTACTTCTTGCGAGTACCAGACATTGAAGGGAGAGAGTGTAACCAGCGCTGCCGTCAGCAGGGCCGCTTTCTCGCCTCCCAACCAACGCGCAAGGGTGAAGGCGCTGGCGACCAGGAGGACGCCCCACCAGAGTGAGAAGAAAGCGAGCGCGTACTCACTCAGACCCATCAGCCCGCTCCACCAGTGAAGTAGGAGGTAATAGAGCGGTGGGTGGATATCACGGGCCGTGTGTTCGACAAGCGCACCAAGTGATTTCGCAGCAAGATGCGCACTAACAGTCTCGTCGTACCAGAGACTCTGCACGCCTAATTGTTCAAGCCGAAGCGCGAACGCGGCCAGCAGCACGCCGACCATCGCCACGAGTAACGCACGTCCGGAACGATCCAACAGCATTCCTCCAAATACAGCAGAGCTGCAAGAAAGAATTGAAAGGCAACAAGCGTGTATGCTAGCACAGGCAGAGTATTTTTCTGAAAGCGTGGGGGTATAACCACGGCAAAGAAGTTGCTTTACAAACCTCAAATCATAGTGAAAGAAGAATGTAAACTGCGTGTTAGGAGCGACCAATGGACCTTAGCCTAGACGTCGGCCTAGTAGAGTTAGCAAAGAAGACGTGGAAGGAGTACGGCAATGATCACGTCACCCGGCTCGCCGCTGCCTTGGCCTTCTACACCTTCACGGCCTTCTTCCCATTGCTGCTTGTGCTCATCGCGATCATCGGTTATGCCCTCAGCGCTGGTTGGCCTGCAGCCCAGAATGCGAGAGAGCTTGTCATCCAGAACGTAACTGCCCAGTTGCCCGCTGCGCAGGATATGCTTCAACGAAGTTTTCAGAACGCGATGCAGAGCGGAGGCACCCTCGGCTTTGTCGGTATACTGACCGGTCTCTGGACGGCCTCCAATATCTTTGCCCAACTTGATGAGGCCTTCGACGTCATCTTCGACATTGTACCGCGCGACAAGAGTCTGATGGAGAAGATAAAGCGACGCGCGTACGCGGCCCTATTCGTGATTCTCATTGCCGTGCTACTACTAGCCTCCCTGATCATCAGTACCATGGTGAGCACCGCCACGGGCATCGTCCAAACCTTGCCAGGTGGCGCATGGCTCGGTTGGATTCTGAACATCTTGCTCACGCTTATCTTTGGCGCCCTTGTCTTCGCGGCTCTCTTTCGATACGTACCTGACAAGAAGGTGACGTGGAAGGCAGCCTTTGTCGGCGGTATCTTTACGGCTGTGACATGGCAGATCGGGCGAGAGTTGTTGACCTGGTGGTTGGGTACCCGTAGTGGGCCCACGGCCGGGACCGTAGTCGGCGCCGTGCTGGCCTTCCTATTGTTTATCTACTATGGAGCGGTCATTTTGTTGCTAGGCTCGGAGGTGACGGCGACGTACGATGAGTTGGCTAACCCCGACAAGGTGCGCTACAAGACGGAGGAAGAATCGGCGTTGCGCGGGCCAGGCCAGCCACCCGCTACCGCTTCTGGCAAGCCTGCGACCGAAGCAGAGGGGATGCACGCGCGTCCGGCGCCGGAAGTGCCACTACCAGAGCCTGGAGAGGATCCTGACGAGATAGAGGTGGCGCACCCGCGTCCGGCTACACGCGCTCATGCGGCCGAGACAAAGGCGCCCGAACAGGACACCTCGAACAGCAGCGCAGTCGGGAAAGCTCTTGCTGGCTTCCTGACTGTGTTCGCGGCTGCCACCAAATGGTTCGGTGGGAAAAATGGGAAGGAGCGGCATTAAGCAAGGCGGGTTATTTGCCGCTCCTGCATCGGTTGATGCTATCCCGCAAGTGTCTCCTGTCGCTCTTGGAGGCGAGCCAGGCGCTCTTGGGCAGCGTGGAGTTGCTCGCGGGCGCCTTGGACAATGTGTTCCGGCGCGTTGTTGACGAAGCCCTCGTTGGCGAGGCGTGCTTGCAAACGCGCGATGTCGCCCTGTGCCTCTTCCACCTGCTTCTCCAGCCGTTCCCGTTCCTTGTCAAGGTCCACCATGCCCCCGATGGGCAGGTACGCCTCCAGCCCATCGGCGACCACGATGTGCGCGGCTTGCTCCGATGGGCTCTCACGTGACGGAACAATGTCAAGCTGATCCTCGTCGATGCGGGCCAGCAGGCTGAGGACGTCGTGCGCATCTTTGAGCGGCTCTGTGTGCTGCTCGGCGACGATCGTTGCAGCGATCCAACGACCGGGCTCGACGTTGTATTCCTGACGGGTGTTACGGATGGCACGGACCAGCTCCTGGATCGCATCCCACTGCTCGATGGCTGCCTCGTCAACGGGTCCTGGCTGCGGCCATGCTGCCAGCATGATCGTTTCCGTCTCCTTCTCGATGGGCATAGTCTGCCAGATGGTTTCCGTGACGAATGGCATGAAGGGGTGGAGCAGGCGCAGCGTGCGCTCCAGTACGTAGAGTAACACCCAGCGAGTCAAGTCCTTCTCCGTCACGCTCTCCCCATAGAGGCGTGTCTTCGCTGCCTCGATATACCAGTCAGCGAATTCGCCCCAGATGAAGGTGTAGAGCGTGCGCCCTGCCTCGCCGAAGTTGAAGTTTTCGATGTGGTAGGTCACATCCTGCGTGACCTGCGAGAGACGGCTGATGATCCACCGTTCGGCCAGTGGCATGGCGAGGAACTGCTCCCGACCCAGCACGAGGTTGCGGGGCTCCGCGTTATCCTCCAGGTTGCTGAGGGTGAAACGGGCGGTGTTCCACAGCTTGTTGGCAAAGTTGCGGTTCGCCTCCACACGCTCCAGACTCAGATTCATGTCCTGACCGGGCGTGGAGCCAGTGATGAGGGTGAAGCGCAGGGCGTCCGTACCGTACTCCTGCGCCGCCTCCAGTGGGTCAATCACATTGCCCTTGGTCTTGGACATCTTCTGCCCGTCTTCCGCCCGCACGAGTCCGTGCAGGTAGACGGTGTGGAAGGGTACCTCGCCGGTGAATTCCAGCCCCAACATGATCATGCGAGCTACCCAGAAGAACAAGATATCGTAGCCTGTTTCCATAACGGAGGTAGGGTAGAAGTAGCGCAGATCTGCTGTCTCGTGCGGCCAACCTAGCGTCGAGAAGGGCCAGAGACCGGATGAGAACCAGGTATCAAGCACGTCGGGATCCTGCGTCAGCACGACCTCTTCACTGTACCGCTCGCGCGCCTTCCCGTAGGCTTCCTCCTCGTTGCGCGCAGCCACCCACTTCTCCTCGTCGCCATTCACGTACCAGACGGGTATCCGGTGGCCCCACCAGAGCTGGCGACTGATCGTCCAATCCCGGATGTTTTCGAGCCAGTTGTAATAGACCTTCTCGAAGCGCTCGGGAATGATCCGGATGCGTCCATCGCGCACCGCCTCCAAGCCCGCCTCTGCCAGGTCGTCCATCTTGACGAACCACTGCGTCGAGACCATCGGCTCCACGATCTCGCCTCCGCGCTGGGAGCGGGGCACGTTAAGCGTGTAGGGCTCCTCCTTGATGACGAGGCCTGCTTCCTTCATGTCATTCCATAGTTCCTTGCGCGCCTCCTCACGCATCATACCCTCGTATGGGCCCGCATTCTCGTTCAACGTGGCGTCCTTGTTCAGGATGTTGATGATCGGCAGATCGTGACGCTGACCGATCTCGTAGTCATTCGGGTCGTGTCCCGGCGTGATCTTGAGCGCACCCGTACCGAATTCACGATCCACGTACTCGTCGGCGAGGACCGGTATCTCACGCCCCAGGACCGGTACGATGACCGTCCTGCCCACATACTGCCTGTAGCGCTCGTCCTCTGGATGCACCGCCACCGCCGTGTCCCCCAGGATCGTTTCGGGACGTGTGGTGGCGACGGGGATGTAGTCGTCCGAATCCTTGAGGATGTACTTGAAGTAGTAGAGGGTGCCAGGCTCGGTCGAGTACTCCACCTCCAGGTCACTCACAGCAGTTTGGAGGTTGGGCGACCAATTGACCATATAGGTGCCACGGTAGATCAATCCTTTTTCAGCCAGGCGGACAAAGGCTTCGAGGACGGCTTCACTTAATCCTTCGTCCAAGGTGAAGCGCTCACGGCTCCAATCACACGAGGCCCCAAGGCGGCGGAGCTGCCGCGTGATATAGCCGCCGTACTGCGCTTTCCAATCCCATACCATCTCCTCGAAACGCTCGCGCCCCACATCGAATCGGGTCTTGCCCTCCGTCTCCATCAGATGTCTCTCTACCTGCAGCTGCGTCGCGATGCCAGCATGGTCGGTGCCGGGCAGCCACAGGGTTGGCCTGCCCGTCATACGATGGTAGCGGGTCATGATGTCTTCCAGCGTGACGAACATGGCGTGCCCCATGTGAAGCGCGCCAGTCACGTTGGGCGGCGGCATGGCGATCACAAAGGGCTCCCGCTCCTCATCAATCTCCGGCCGGAAGAAGCCACTCTCCTCCCACCACCTGTATAGATCTTCCTCGACTTCGTGCGGGTTGTAAGCTTTTGGCAATTCTTTCATGCTCCTCCTCAAATCAAAAAACCCATCGTCACACAAGGACGATGGGCTCGCGGTACCACCTTGTTTCCGTCCCACATCCCGCGGGACGGCTCTTGCAAGCGCTACATCGGGCGCTTCCCGGCGGCGCTACTGACTGTTTCACTGCCGCTGACTCGCCGGCGACGTTCGGCGGGGAGCGAGGCAATCATAAGAGACCGCCCGCACTGTGGGGGCTTTCAGCCAAGGACCCCATCTTCTCTGTCAGTGCTCGCCCGCCTACTCCTCCGGGTCGTTGTCAATTGAGTGTATGGAAGTTGCTTTGGATTATAGAGGTGGGGCAAAGGCGTGTCAAGCCTAATTCGCGAGTGACAATCCTCATCCCCTATGATATAGTTGCAGTTCAGTAGTCAGTAGTCAGTCTACTGATTCCAATCAAGAAAGGAGCAGGAGTAATGACCGACACGACTATCGATGACATTTTTGCACGACAAGTCCTGGACTCACGTGGTAACCCGACAGTAGAGGTGGAAGTGATGCTGGCGGGTGGCGCAATGGGGCGTGCGGCCGTACCTAGCGGCGCCTCCACGGGCGCACACGAGGCGGTGGAGCTACGCGACGAGAGTACAAACTATTACGGTGGCAAGGGCGTGCAGACGGCAGTAAACAACGTCAATACGAAAATAGCTGATGAACTGATCGGTTGGGATGCAACCGACCAACTGGCTATTGACAGCATGATGATCGATTTGGATGAGACGCCAAACAAGAGCAATCTCGGCGCGAATGCCATTCTAGGGGTGAGCCTGGCGGTGGCAAGGGCGGCCGCTAATGCTTTGAACCTCCCGCTCTATCGCTACCTCGGCGGCGTGGCGGCCCACATGCTTCCTGTGCCGATGATGAACATCCTCAATGGTGGCAAGCATGCCGCGGAATCGGTGGACTTCCAGGAGTACATGGTTCTCCCTGTAGGCGCGGAGAGTTTCGCGGATGCACTACGCATGGGGACGGAGACGTACCACGCGCTTAAGAAGGTACTAAAGGAACGGGGCTACGCGACGAACGTAGGAGATGAAGGGGGCTTCGCTCCATCCCTCAAGGAGAACCGGGATGCCTTTGAGGTCATCATGGAGGCTATCGAGCGCGCGGGATACACTCCCGGAGAGGACATCTATCTGGGTATGGACGCCGCTGCCGCCGAGCTGTATGAGGATGGGAAGTACGTCCTGGAACGAGAGGGACGCACCCTTACCAGTGAGGAGATGGTAGACCTCTGGGAAGAGTGGGTCTCGCAGTATCCCATCATCTCTATCGAGGACGGGTTGGGCGAGGACGATTGGAATGGCTGGGAGCTCATGGTCGAACGGCTGGGCAACCGCGTCCAGATCGTCGGCGATGACCTGCTCGTGACGAACGTGCAGCGCTTGGAAGAGGCTATCGAACGTCATGCGGCCAATTCTATTCTGATCAAGCTAAACCAGATTGGTTCTCTTTCCGAGACCATCGCAGCGGTTACGATGGCGCAGCAGGTTGGCTGGACGGCGGTCGTCTCGCACCGTTCAGGTGAGACCGAGGACACCACCATTGCCGATTTCGCGGTAGCGATGAACACGGGACAGATCAAGACCGGCGCGCCCGCACGCTCCGAGCGAGTAGCGAAATATAACCAGTTGCTCCGCATTGAAGAAGAGCTAGGTGCATCGGCGTACTATCCCGGCATGGAGGCGTTTCCTCAGTTGATGTACTGAAGCTACGTGGAAGATATGACGCGTGATTGCCCAGTGCCCTCCGGTTACAAGCGATAGGCAAAGGGCGAGCGCTTGCTGGCTAGAAGCTGAGGACGAAGGACGAAGGATATACAGGCGCGTATCCTTCGTCCTTCGTCTGTTTTACACAATAGATCTGTTGTCGTAGGCTCACTTGATACGATGAGTGTAACGAGACGGTGGCTTCTCCTCTTGGTCCTGCTTATTCTGGGAGGACTCCTGTTGTGGTCGTATGCCCCAGAGCTACAGGCGGAGCTGGAGCCTTTCTTAAACGCTGCAACCTGGCGGGAATGGCGCCAGTGGATTCGCAGCTTCGGCGTGCTTGCACCGTTGATAAGTATCGGCGTCAGCGTGGCTCAAATCATCCCGCTGCCGATTCCTGCGCCCGTGATCCCACTCGCTAACGGCTGGCTCTTTGGCATCTGGGGTGGAACGCTGGTGACCTGGGTCGGCGTGGTGTTAAATGGCATCCTGGGATATTTGCTAGCGCGTGGCCCAGGACGGCGCCTCCTGATGCGATTTGTTAGCCACAGGCATCTGTACCAGGCGGAAC
>JALZCF010000347.1 GCA_030863245.1 Chloroflexota bacterium | reverse complement strand
GGCCGGGGGGGTGGGGGCATTTGACGCTGGAGGGGGAGGCGGTGCTGGGTGGGCACGAGGAGGTGTGGGTGCGGACGCGTGAGCATCCGATTGTGGGGGAGATGCCAGCTCGTCTTGCGGTGCATTCTTTTGATGGGTTTTATGAGGAGGCTGAGCATTTTGCCTCGCTCTATCGGCGCATTGCTGCGGAGGTGGTGCGGCTGGGGCGGCGGGAGGAGGGGGTGCTTTATGCGGTGCCGGGGCATCCGTGGGTTGGCGAGAGTACGGTGGGTCAGATTGTGGCGCTTGCGCGGGAGGAGGGGATACCGGTTCGTATTGTGGAGGGGTTGAGCTTTATCGAGCCGGTGCTGGCGATGGTGGAGGCGGATGCGTTGGATGGGTTGCAGGTTGCGGACGCCACGACGGTGGCCGGGCGCTACGCGCCGCCGTTTGATGGGGATCATCCGGTGCTTGTCGCGCAGATCTACGACCGCATGGTCGCCTCGGATGTGAAGCTGGTTCTGATGGAGCTGTACCCGGCGGAGCACCCGGTGACGCTCGTGAATGGGGCGGGGACGGAGGAGGCACGGATGGTGACGATGCCGCTCTACGGGCTTGACCAGCAGAGCGATTTTTCCTACCTCTCCACGCTCTGGGTGCCGCCGTTGGAGCAGCCCTCCTCGCTGCCTCATTTTCAGAACATTATCGCTCATCTTCGCTCCCCCGAGGGATGCCCCTGGGATCAGAAGCAGGATCACCACACCCTGCGCGCCTCATTGTTGGAGGAGGCGTACGAGGCGGCTGATGCGATCGATCGGGAGGCGATGGGAGAGCTGCGGGATGAGTTGGGGGATCTGTTGCTGCTTATCACGATGCATGCGCAGATCGCGAGCGAGAGAGGGGATTTCAACCTGGCGGATGTCGTCGCTTCCATCTCTCAGAAAATCGTCCGCCGCCATCCTCATGTGTTCGGCACGAGGGAGGTCTCGGGTGCGGAGGAGGTGGTGCGTAACTGGGATGAGATCAAGGCGGAGGAGCGGGCAGGCAAGGAGGAGCGGCCGAGGGATCAATTCGAGGAGGTGGCGGCTGCGCTTCCGGCACTGATGCGCGCGCAGAAGATTGCGCGCCGGGCCAGGAAGCAGGGATGGCAGGCACCCGATCCAGCGGCGGCCTTCGATGCGTGGCAGGGCTCTCCTGACAGCGATGCGGCACTAGGCGATCTGCTCCTTGCGCTCGCCGCGCGCGCGTCGGAGCAGGAGCAGGATGCGGAGGAGAGCTTGCGGAGGGCGACGGCGCGGTTGGTGGCGGAGCAACGGGGGTAGAACAAGGATTGGCAGAAAGAAAGGATTGGATGGGCGCTGTGCAACAGGTAATACCCCGTTGTGCTACAAAGCCTCATAAACTTGCGGAGACGGTTTGTAGTAAACACTTGAGTGTTCGTGAGGCGCACGAACACTCAAGTGTTTACTACGAACCTTTACGGCGTTTCATAGCACGATTGGTATAATATGCCATGGCCCGTCTTCGATTTCATAGGCTCAGCTCTGTATGGCAAACTGGAAGTTTTTTCTCGCACTTGCTGCTGTACTGGTGGTAGTACTGGTCGCCGCGCGTGTTCGCGTGTCGCGTATCGGAGCTGTTAATACCGTATCGAATGTGCAGGTGCGGGTGGAGGTGGGGGAGGGGGCGCATGTGCCGCCGGAGCTGGCTATTGTAATGGAGCGGTGGCCGGGGCAGGGGGAGGGGGCGTCTGAGGGTGAGGTGGAGTTGGGGCGGTTGCTGTTCTTTGACCCGCTTCTGAGTGGCAACGACGAGGTGAGTTGTGCGAGTTGTCATCATCCGGACCGGGGGTTCGGGGATGGGCGGGCGCATGCGGTTGGGGCGTCGGGGGTGCCGTTGCGGCGGAGTGCGCCGTCGCTGTGGAATGTTGCTTTCCGCTCGCACCTTATGTGGGATGGGCGTGAGGATTCTCTTGAATTGCAGATGTTGCAGGGGCCGCTCTTCGATCCTGACGAGATGGGGGCGGAGCCAGAGCAGTTGCTGGGAGAGCTAGAGGGCAACGAGGAGTATGGGCGGCTGTTCGAGGAGGTATACGGCGAGGTGAGCTTGGAGAATGTGGCGCGGGCGATTGCGGCGTTCCAACGGATGTTGGTTAGCCGGAACTCTCCGTTTGACCGCTACGCGGCCGGGGAGTTTTATGCGCTTACCGGGGCACAGCGGCGGGGGTTCGAGGTGTTTCGCAGCCCCGCCACTAACTGTATCGAGTGCCACGAATTGCCCACGTTTAGCAGCGACGACTTCAAGATTATCGGCGTGCGGGATGATACCGGCACCTTCGATGCCGGGCGTGGGGGGATTACAGGGGAGGAAGGCGACGTGGGGGCCTTTGCCGTGCCGACGTTGCGTAATATTGCGCTGAGCGCTCCCTACATGCACAATGGCATCGAGCCGGACCTGAACGGCGCGATCTCCTTCTACCTCAACGGCGGCGGCGACAACCTCGAGATTCCGCGCAGCCGCCTCGACCCCAAGCTGCGTGCCTTCAACCTGCCGACGCGTGACCTGGAGGATCTGGAGGCCTTTCTTCTCTCGCTCACCGACGAGAGTGCAGTGCCTGCGGTTCCCGAACGGTTGCCCAGTGGCCTCGCCCCCGTCGAGCGGCAGGATAGTCCTGCCCGCAAGCGCGTGCAAGAGGCGGCCGCGCTACCGCCGGGGCCGCCACGCACCCATTATGTGACGAATGGTGAGTCTATCCAAGCTGCCATCGACATCGCGCAACCTGGCGATACCGTCGTCGTCGAGCCGGGTCACTACTTCGAGTCGCTCGACATCGACGTGGAGAATCTTACCCTTCGAGGTGAAGGGGTCGTGCTGGTGGGCCGCCGCTTCACCCCCACAGGCGTCCACGTCCGCAACAACGATGTCACCCTTGTCGGGCTGACGATCGAGGAATTCGGCGACTACACCATCCACGTTCAGGACGCACACAACGTACGCCTAGAGAACGTGACGCTCAACGGCATCCGCGTCTCCGGCTTGACGGACGATATGGCGCGATAGAGGTCGTGCGGCTAGGTCGTCTTCTTCTTGCCGCGGCTTTTTGAATTACCGTTGCCGTTTGTGGCCGGCATCTCCAGTTCGAGCACCTCTTCGGTGGTGCCATAGCGAGCCATGAGACGCTCGTAGAGGGTGTCGATCTGCTCCGGCGTGAGGCGCTCCAGGTCGTTGGTACCGTAATGATAGCGGGCAGCGGTGGCGACGTCGGCGCGTGAGAGGCCGAACTCGGCGGCTTTCTCGACCAGGTCGTCGAGGGTGGGGAGGGCGGGCACTTCCTCCTCGGGAATCTCCAGCTCTTCAGCCACTTCCTCTACCTCAGCCGGCTGCGGCCCCTCCCCCAGCTGCTCCAGGAAATCCTTGAAGGTGGGGTTCTTGAGTTCCATTCCGACCGGGAAGGCGGGGCTATTGGACTTGATGACCCGGGCGACGCGCACCTGCCGGAAATCTTCAACGCGGACACTCAGTTCGACCATGACATCCACGAAGTACTCCAGACCGCCGACGGTCATGGGGAGCACGCGGCCCATCTCGTTCTCCTCGCGCTCCTCCTTGCCCCGAGCACCGATCTGGTCGGTGATGACGACACAGGCACCACTGTCAATGCAGAGGCGGCGAAGCACTTCCTGGAAGATCATCTGGTCGGCCTGGAGCTCCTCCGCCGTGGGTTGGGCGGTCGGATCCCCCGTGCGCCGGCGGACGGCTTCCAGCGTCTCGCGGTGCTTGCGGCCAAAGTACATGGCCCACGAATCGAGCGCGTAGCAGCCGTAGTTCTGCTCGCGCCCCTCGCCGTCGAGTGCCCAGTCGATGAACTCGGGCAGCTCGTCGGGATGCTCGACCTCGATGGCGTCGAAGGTGGTGCCGTCGCTGCCGGGCAGGAGGCGCGCCTTGCGCTCCGTGTCGAAGAAGCAGAGGCGGCCGAGGCCTGCATCAGCCAGCGTGCTGGCGAAGACGCTCTTGCCTGTGCCCGCGGCGCCACGCACGGCGACCACCAGACGTTGACGCTTGGGGCGTCGGCTCAAAGGATTGATCTTTTTCATGATGAGAAACCCTCTCTGGTTGCGCGGCCGCTTTGCTGTGAGCCTGCTCGTCGGAGCTGCCGCTTTCTCGTCCGACGTCCATCAAATAGAGCTCACAGCCTTGAATGGTTGACGCACCTTCCCTTAAGTTGACGGCATAAGTGGCCGCGATTCTAGCACGTATGTTCGGGGACGTCAACCGTTTTCGTTACAAAAGCAAGGATACATGATAGGTGCGACAGGTTGGGTATTGCATATTGCATATTGCATATTGCATGGTGCATGGTGCATGGTGCGTGGGGGGCGGTGGGTGGTGGGTGGTGGATGGCGGGGGCGCGGGAGTTTTGGATCGCGGCGAACGGGGCCAGCGGAGCGGATTGCGATTGGGCGGGGGTGCGATGGCGG
>JALZCF010000320.1 GCA_030863245.1 Chloroflexota bacterium | reverse complement strand
GCTGCAGCAGGTGCCTAAGAGGGGAGAGGCGAAGAAAGCAGAAGCAGAGGAGCCCCACGAACCGATCTCGCGGCATGTCCTGGCACAGCTAATCTCTGCCGTGGTGGCAGCCGAGGCGGCTGGAGAGGTGGAGGTGCAGCGCAAGCTGGCGGCGCAACTGGTGAATATACAAATGAAGCTAGATAAGGAGTGGCAAGAACGGTTGGGGCCGCTGCTTGAGAATCTACGCGCGGTGCTTGGAGGTGCCGACCCTCGAATCCTTCCCACCGTTCCAGACCCGACCTATCAACGCGTATGGATGAGCGCGGTTGAGATTCTCATTAATGCTGATCTGAGCGAGGAGCACGCGCACGCACAGCTGATGGACCGCCTCATCCACAACACCGTCTTCGTCGCTCGCACCGACAGCGCTGAGTTGACCCAGGGCTTCCTCCGCACCCTCCTCGACGTACAGCGCCAGGCCGTGGAATCGGATGCACTGGCCGTCGCTACCCTTGTCGGCGCCATCCGGGCCTACCTGCAGGGGCTAGATCCCACACCGTTTATTGCCTCGTTAAAGGGGGAGGAGCTGGAGGTGTGGTTGAGGATACTAGAGGAGTTAGAGGGCTGAAGTTCGGGGGTGGGGGTGTAACGGCCAAGCACCAAGTCACAGAGAACACGAAGGGCTTTATGTATCCCTCGTGTTCTTCCTGTCTTGACGGTTGGCCGTTGCGCGTTCCACTTTCCGTATCGAAAGGATCTCTGATGTTGCCCTAAGGCGGGGTTCCTTATCTCAGTTTTGCACGTTAACGAGGTACTTGGCGATGTGGAAATCGGGATCGACAAAGCCGAGCGACTCGTTTTGTGTGCCGGAGCACTTGGAATGTTTGACCCTGAAGGTAAGGACGCCCCGCACTGTCGGGATAGACTCGTGCACTCCCACGAGGTCGATGTACTTTTCCCAACTGACGTTGGCATACTCCAGATCGGTGTACCACCCGCGTGCAATGAAGCCAGGACTGGAGCGGTAGTTGCTGTCGTCCGTCTTGCCATTCTTGATGTAGATTTGCGCATTGTTGGTCGTAAACAGACGGGTGCCAAGGTCGGGATGGTCGGTATCCGGCTTGCTGCGGAACTCTTTGAGGCCGTCCGTGTAGTTGTTGGTGTCAATCGTCATCGGGAACCAGCCCTTGCACTCCCACATCCCATGCCCCCTATCGTGCACTGAGAACCAGCGCGGGTCACTAGCGCTACTCGCATCGCAACGCGGCTTGCCCAGGGTTGGGTCATCGACCAGGCCAGTGCAGTCTGTCTCGCTGCAACTAACCCCCTGGTTGTTGCCCTCCACCGCGCCCAGGGCGACACGATCCAAGTAGCCTGGATGATTGAATAGGGCAGGCGCGTTGTCCCACGTCAAACGACTCTCAGTCCATGGTGCACTACCGTCGCGATAGGCATTCGACACGAGGTAGAGGCCACCCCCATCATCGCTCCTAAGGCTGTGACGTGTCGGCCCCCCCAACGACCTCTGCGCGGTTCCATCGGGGTAACCAGGATGGAGGCGGCGCGTCCCGGCCTACATATATGACGTGCCGTACCATAAGCGGATCCGATTATGTGATACGAATGTTATATAGGCGATTTCACCTATATGGTCCCGGACAGAGAGACTACACGATTTTCGGGCTTAAGTCCTTAAGAGAACTTATGGAACCCTTAAGATAACCTTAAGGGTTCTTCATAAAGAGTTAGCACTCCAGCCTTGTATGGAGTGGGTTCAGCTGCCAAAGGAACCCTGGCGAGGCCGATGATGGCTACGTGGGGCTCCGAAGGGGCGGCACCTTGAAACTGGCTCATCGTCCATCCTGGATGTTGTTCGCGAATTCCCGGCGGTGAAAATGTGAGTATACTGGGCGTTTCATTGACATTTTCTTTAACAGCCAATTACTACAGCATAGATTGCCTACTGCCTACTGCCTACTGGGAAAAATGACTCTCACCATTCCCGATTACTACAAGCCCCATTTAGTGCCTCACGAGGAGTTGCGCGAGCGGGTGGAGGATTTTCAACATGCGCTCCGGGTAGCGTCGTTAGGTGGGGCGCTGATTACGCATAAGACGGGATTGTACTACCTTGCTGGGACGATTCAGCCCTCGCAGTTGTATGTGCCGCTAGCGGGTGACCCGCTGCTGCTGGTGCGACGCAATGAGGAGCGGGTTGTGCTGGAGTCGCCGTGGCCGACGGAGCCCCTACGCTCCTTTCGCGATTTGGCAGATACCATTACCCTTCGAGGCCCCATCCCGGAAAGGGTGGGGATGGAGTTGGATGTGATGCCGGTTCTCCTCTTCCGCCGCTACCAGCAGGCACTGCCGGATGTGGAGTGGCATGATGTGGGCGCTACGCTGCGGGCCCAGCGCTCGGTGAAGACAGTGTGGGAGCTGGAGCAGATGCGTGCTATCCGGCCGCTTGCCAGCGAGATGGTAGCGGCGATTCCGGAGCTGCTGGAGGCGGGGCTGACGGAGTTGGAGTTGGCGGCACGTCTGGAAGGGTTTGCGCGGAGGCGCGGTCACCAGGGACGTGCTTGGTTGCGTGGCTACAATTTGGATATGTTCTGGGGGCACATCCTGGCCGGGCCAAGCGGTGTTGTCGCTTCCTCTTTCGACTCGCCTAACGGAGGTTGGGGGTTGAACCCAGCGAAGCCGGATGGGCCTGGCCTGCGAGTGATCGAGCCGGGGATGCCCGTATTGATCGACTACATGGCTGCGCGTGGCGGCTACGTGCTCGATCAGACACGCACCGCCGTCGTTGGCAAACTACCCGCCGCGCTCCAGGAGGCGTACGACGCGACGCTCCGGGTACAGGAGGCCGTCATCGCCGCGACCCGCCCCGGTGTCTTCGGGAGTGAGCTGTTCGAGCTGGCAGTGGAGGTGGCAGAGCGGGAGGGCATTGCCGAGGGCTTCGGGGGCCGGGGTGACAACCAGGTGCGCTTTGTCGGGCACGGCATCGGGATCGAGATCGACGAGTTGCCCCTGCTTGCGGCTGGCTGGGGCGAGGCACTCCAGCCCGGGATGGTCTTCGCCCTCGAACCGAAATACGTTCACCCCTCGCTCGGCATCGTCGGCATCGAAAACTCTTGGCTTGTCACGGAAGCGGGCGCCGAGCGGCTGACGCCGGAGGGGGATGGGATGCTTGCGGTTTAGCGAGATATCTACACAACCTGATGCTTATCTAACGCTTGTCTCACGAACTCGTACCTTCTCTCGATAGCCTTTCGATCACCTTCCTCCAGCACAGCTTCCTCGCTGCCCCGTTTGATCATCACCGCTTGGCGCAAGAGCGTTGTACGATATGCCTCATTCTCAGTATGGGCAGCAATGACCGCGATGGTCTCCAGCAGGTGTACTGTCACGGCTACGCTCGATCGGCCGTACTGGCGAATTTGATTGAAGGCGGCTTCCGTTATTCCGGCGAATGTCACGGCGTCAGTGATCAGGCGTAACTTGTTCTCGTCATCGTAAAAGTACCCCGAGGGGATACTCCTCTCGGACAGATAGACAAGGGACGCGCCCAACCGATCAATACACGCCATCGCTGTAAACGGATCATTGATGCCAGGCGATAGCGCCCGTACTGCAATCTGCACAAGCTGATTGATGGCAAACTCTACGTCCTGCAGCGGATCGGGCTGTACCCCTATAATAAAGGCGCTGTTGATCTGCTCAACTACTTTTTTCTCCTCCAAGCTTTCCCCGCACCGTATTATCGTGATAAGCTCACTACCCCTGGTAACGAAATCACCAGGGCGATGTTCAAGACGTAACACAAGATCGTTCTCTATCGCTATCTTCTTCAGCCCATCGTAATCAATAGCCTGCAGGTAACCACTCTGGTCAGCTGGTATGGGACGGCCTTCCTGCTCCAAATCCGTCGGAATGTCATCCTCGTGCTTCAGCTCCAGGTCTAAGTACCCAGACGACATTGTCTCAGGAAAGAGGCGCGTGATGGCCTCGTCCAGCTCTCGACCGACGGCAGCGATGACGTGGTTCGCCTGAATGGATGTAGCCACATGATGAATGAAATAGATGAGTACCCCCATGCTGGCCATCGCTAACAGGACAGCAAACGTGGCCGAGATGTGGGGTACAAACGTGTTGTCTGCAACATCGCGAACGGTACGCAACACGAGCAGACAGTAGGTGAAGGTGGCGATGAAGGTGCCCAACACAATCTGATTACCTCTATCGCGCATGAAGTTGGCGAGCAGTCGCGGGCCAAACTGCGAGGCTGCCAGTGTCAGGGCCACAATAGTGATGGAAAAAGTAACACCGGCAATGGTGATCATTGAACCGGCAATGGTTGACAGGAGGGTACGGGTTCCTTCTGCTCCCCCAGCATAGAGCCAGACAAGTCTCGTCGGTTGGTACTCAATGGCCTGGTCAAGCACGTTCGTGGCGAGCGAGAGCCCGATGGCTAGGACCACCATGAGTGCTGGCAAAAACCAGTACGTAGAGGACAGCCTCTCCCAAAAATGGATAAGTCTCGTTTTCATCTACCAGCAACGTAGCGCAGGCTGCACCCACATCAAGCCGTACCACTCGTCAATTCAGTAATCCCAACCACCCGGCCCCTCCTCGATCCACTCCTCGCCGCCCTCCCACACCTCCTTCTTCCAGATAGGTAGGTGCTCTTTAGCGCGGTCGATGGCATAGCGGCAGGCAGCGAAGGCATCAGTGCGGTGGGGAGTGGCAACCGCTATGCCGATGCTAGCCTCACCTATCTCGAGGTGCCCGACACGGTGCACCATGGCGATGCCCTTTACGCTGGGCCAGCGCCGGCGGATCTCCTCTGCGATGGCTGCCATACGTGCCTCGGCCATCTCCCGATACGCCTCGTATTCCAGATATTCAACCTTCCGCCCGCCTGTTCGGTTGCGCGTGACCCCGAGGAAGGTCAGGATTGCACCCGCCCCAGGGTCTTCCACAGCCCGGCGCAACGCTGCCTCGTCAATGGCTTGCTCTGTGATGGCGAAATGGTCGCCCCCGGCAACCGGTGGCAGAAAAGCGATCTCGTCTCCCTCGTGCACAAGGGTATCAAGCGGGCAATACTCGGCATTTACGGCGCCCACGACGTTGCTGGAGAAGGGCCGTAACCCCTCATACTCCTCCGCCAGCACCTCCCACACCTCCCCCAACGTCGCCCCCTCCGCCACCTCCACCTCCACCACCTTCGCCCCGACCGCCTCCCGGTAACCCGCAAACAG
>JALZCF010000314.1 GCA_030863245.1 Chloroflexota bacterium | reverse complement strand
CGAATGTAACGAGTGTCGACCTAGTTGAACAAGAGCCCGGCGCTACGTTCGGGAAGGTTTCGATTGCGCGGAGAGTTGGCGGGCGGTTTACATTTAACCCCAGTCTGACGCAAGCCAGCATCGGGCGCTAAAGGAGTGAGCCCGTGCCTCAGTTGCTCCTCTTCGCCCCAACCGAGAAGGTGGTAGTCGACTACTCCTCGATGCAACCCTCGCTGATTGGCTTGCTACATCATGTGGCGGTGAGAGTGCTGGAAGGTCAGCCACCGGTGGAGGACGCGCAGGTGCCCATCAGATGGAGTATCTTTACTCTCTGGCAACGCTTGCCAGGAGAAGAGGCTAAGAAATTTGAGCAGCGCACCGTGCTGGTACAGCCGGATGGGGAAGATATCTTTTCGGCCGTTCGACCGTTTCGGATGGACCAGCGGGTCCATATCGTCGTGGAACATGCCCCCTCGTTTCCGATTGCACAAGCGGGTGAGCACCGCCTGATACTTTCACTACGCGAGGTGGGCAGTGCGGAGGGGTGGGCCGAAGTAGCATCCTATCCGATTCAGGTGGTGCATCAAGTGGCGGCCGCAAACGAAGTCGACGAGACCGAGGAGCAATGAGCTAGGTTGGGATGATGACGTAGCCCCACTAGCAGCTCCGCTGCTGCATCAAGCATGGCTTGGGCGTTCAGAACGGCTACCATCTATGGCCAACATTACCATCTCTTGATCGAGCCCTTGCCGAAATGAATCGAGGCGCCGGTTCCGGTCCAGATCGGTGGGTGCCAGGGCAGGCAGGTGGAAGGGAAAGAGAGCGGAACTTTGTAGAAGCGAGGAGAGGGGACGAATCTCGCTGCCGTTGGCACGCAGGAGCGCTTCAACCAGCCATGTGGCCAGCCCTCGGTCGTTAATCTGAGTTCCTTCGCCACTGTGATAGACGCCCTTCACTTGACCGTCTTGCAACACCCCCCAGTCCACATAGTCACGGACGATGCGGCGGGTCGCATAGGTCACGGTGGAGCGCTGCCCGAGTTGTTCGTACACACGACGTTCGATCTGTGGGAGCGCGGCCTCGCCCTGGAGCGATAGCAGACGTCCTGTCGCATCCGCGACGCGCGCGAAGAAGGGATAGGCGGCCATGACGGCCCCCCACTGAAGGGGCAGCTGCTCGCGAGCGGGCAGCTGTTGGAGCAGGGCCAGCCCATCGTCCCGGAAGGCTTTGGCGGAAGCCGGCACCGTCACCCAGATGCGCATCAAGATCGTGACGGTTTGTTCTAGGCTGCGTGTCCCGCGTGTACCACGCTTCCCGCTTGGCATTCGGTCCTGCAGGTAGGCGCGTAGCGCCTCACGAACTGCCGTTTCGGATTGATGCTGTAGATATAGAATGGCCGCCTGCTCGAGCCACTCTAGCTGAAGGCGACGATTGATGCCGACTTGCATCTGTTTATTGTTCATGCAGGTACCTTGATCTCGACAAATGGCACAACCAGCTCTTCGATGGACAGGCCACCATGACTGACCGTTCGTACGCCCTCTCGAATGAAGGCTTTTCTAGAGGGTGCAAGGAGCGACAGATAGTCAGCCGGTAGTCCAATGGCAGGCCACGTGACGGCTTCCGGGTACTCCGCCCTCGTTTGCTGCAACAACCGCTCATCCCGATAGACCCGTACTCGCTCGCCGCGGAGTTCAGCTGCCGCCCCTTCGCGTGGCAGACCTATTCCAGTCGCTTCGATGTTACCATGATCGGACGTCAGATAGAGGCGCCAGCCCTGGTTGAGTAGGATAGCGATCAGCCGTGCCAGGTATCCTTGCTCCCCCCATTGTCGTACCTGATTGAGCATGCCGGCCATCCCGAGCTGCATCCCGTGCATGATATCATCCACTTTGTTGATGATCAGGGCCACCACACGATAGGGAGCGACCTTGAGCGTGGCGGCCAGGGGAGCCAGATCATCCACCCGACCAAGGCCCCGCTGGTAGAAGACCTGCGAGGAGGAGATGTACTGGCGCTGCCAGAAGTGCTGCCAGAGGGTCTCCTCGCGGTTGGTGTGCTGGAGTGACTCAGCAAACTCTTGGGGAAGGCGTCCCGCGAGAATGGCCTGGCGCGAGACGGGTGTGAGCGTCGGCATCCATGCAAACAGCGCCCTTTCATCCCACTGCACGGTCGGCAGATGCGCCTGGACCACCTCACGAAGCACAAACCATTGATTGAGTGCCAGGCCGTCTACGATGATGAGCGCTAGCTTCGGTGCTGCGTTTGTTCGGAGTTGGCGCGCGAGGTACC